>NZ_JAVRHI010000289.1:0-39089 GCF_034105845.1 Streptomyces sp. CRN 30
CGCCGGGGTCGCGGCCGGCCCGGACGAGCAGCGGCAGGGCCTCGGCGACCGGCAGCGACACGGCGGGCACCGTGGCCCGGCGGACCTGGCCGCCGTGCGGCCGTACGACCGTGAGCCCGGAGTCCCCCGCCGCGGCACGGCCCGTCCGGGACTCCGGATCCCAGAAGGCCATCCGGCCCTGGCGCGGCACCGGTGCGGGCAGGAAGACGGCGGCGAGCCGCGCGGAGACGCGCGCGGCGCCGGACACCTCCGTCACGCCCGGCACCTCCGTCGCGCCGGACGCCCCTGCCGTGCCGTCGGCCGTCCGCACAGCCCCGTCCCTCATACGCCCGGTCACCTCCCGCCCGGCAAGTCTCGTCAGATGTCTTCGACTCTAAGGGCGGGGTCTGACAATCGGTCCCGGCGGCCGGGCGCGGCCCGTCAGGGGGTCGTCCGCGACACCACGTAGACCATGGGGTGCTCGGGGTTCGACCGGTTGACGACGACGGTGAACGTCGGCGCCGGGTCCTGCTGTTCGTGGACGAGCCCGAACCACGGGCCCTGGCCGGAGAAGTCCCAGCGGACGGTCTCGCGGTCGCGGTCGCTGATGGTCATCTCGTCCGGCTCGAGCGCGCCGGTGCCCGTACCGATCCGGTCCAGGAACTTGTCCAGGCCCTCGTTGCTGGTGAGGAACTGCACGTACAGGCGGCTGGTCTTCCAGTTGTTCGTCTCGTAGTAGGCGACGTCGTCCGAGTACGGCGGGACGGGCACCTGGTAGAGGCGGCGCTGGACGCGTGAGGGCCAGCCGGCGGTGAGGCCGGTCGCCGAGTACTTCTCCTCCTTGTCCCGGCCGCTGTCCCGGCTCTGACCGGCGGAGATCGCCAGGTAGCCGGCGGGGATGCCGATCAGCAGCACGATGGTCAGCAGGGTCAGCGCGCGGCGGCGGATCACGTGGCGCCGGTCCTCCGGGGGCCGGTCCGGCGCCGGCTCGTCCGGCGGCGGGGGCTGGCGCGGCAGCGCGGCCGTCACGCGGAGTCCTGGCCGGTGGTGCGGGTCTCCGCGTACCGCGCGTACCGTTCGTAGCGCTCGACCCGGCGGCGGTTGGCGCGGCGGAAGCGGCGGGCGACGAGCCGGGCGAGGTCCGCGGCGCCGACCATGCCGGCCTCGGGCCCGAGCTGGGCGCGGGCGATCCGGGCCTCGGGGCGGTAGCCGCGGCCGGTGAGGTGGCGCCGGAAGGCGTCCCGGGCGGGGGCGATCAGCAGGTCGTCGGCGGCCGAGACACCGCCGCCGATGACGAAGCAGGAGGGGTCGAGGGCCGCGGCGAGGTTGGCGATGCCGACGCCGAGCCACTGGCCGATGTCCTGGAGCAGCTCGATGCACATCGCGTCGCCCTCGCGGGCCAGCTCGGTGATCATCGGGCCGCTGATCTCGGCGATGTTGCCCTTGACGTGCTCGATGATCCCGTACGCCACCGGGGAGTCGGCGGCGGCGAGCTCCCTGGCCTCGCGGACCAGCGCGTTGCCGGAGCTGTACTGCTCCCAGCAGCCGCGGTTGCCGCACGGGCAGCGGTGGCCGCCGGGCACGACCTGCATGTGGCCGAACTCGCCCGCGACGCCGAACTTGCCCCGCTTGACCTGCCCGTCCTCCAGGATGGCGCCGCCGATGCCGGTCCCGAGGGTGATCATCACGAGGTGGTCCTCGTCACGCCCCGCACCGAAGCGCCACTCGGCCCAGGCGGCGGCGTTGGCGTCGTTGTCCACCAGGACGGGCACGGCCAGGCGGTCGGCGAGGCGGTCGCGCAGGGGCTCGTTGCGCCAGGACAGGTGGGGGGCGAACAGGACGCGGTTGCGGTCGGCGTCGACCCAGCCGGCCGCGCCGATCCCGACGGCGTGCACGTCGTGCCGGTCGGAGAGGTCCAGCACCAGCTCGACGATGGTGTCCTCGACGACCTGGGGGCTCTTGGACTTGTCCGGCGTCTCCGTGCGGAGCTTCTCCAGGATGACGCCGTCGGCGTCGACGACGCCCGCCATCACCTTCGTACCGCCGATGTCGATGCCGACCGTGGGTACACGGGGCGCGGACAGGTGCGAACGGCGCTCGCGCGTGCCCACGGTCCGCAGGACGGTGGCCCGGGCGGAGCCGCGGTGTGTGAAGTCGCGGTAGGTGCTCATCGCGCCGATTCTGCCTTACGCTCCCGCCGGGCGCGCCGTCGGGCGCCCGCGACCCCGCCGACGTGCTCCCCGCGCGCGCGGACGCGTCCCCGTGTGGCGGTGCTCAGGTACGGACGAGCAGCTGGAACTCGAACGAGTAGCGCGAGGCACGGTACACGTTGGTGGCGAACTCCACGGCGCGGCCCGTGTCGTCGAACGTGGTGCGCTCCATGGTGAGCAGGGGCGCGCCCGCCTCCTCGTCGAGCCGCTCGCCCTCGGCGCGGGTGGCGGCGCGGGCGCCGACGGCCTGGCGGGCGCTGTGCAGGGTGATGCCCGCGGCGCGCATCAGCCGGTACAGGCCGGTCTCCTCCAGTTGCCCGCTCTCCAGGTCTAGCAGGCCGGCGGGCAGCACGTTGCACAGGTACGCCATCGGTTCGCCGTGCGCCAGCCGCAGCCGTTCCACGCGCCGCACCTCGCTGCCCTCGGCGACGCCGAGCGCGGCCGCCACCTCGGCGGTGGCGGGCACGAGGGCGTTGGCGAGGACGCGGGTCGCGGGGCGCTGCCCGGCCGCCTCCAGGTCGTCGTACAGGCTGCTGAGCTCCAGCGGGCGTTTGACCTGGCTGTGCACGACCTGGGTGCCGACACCACGGCGGCGCACCAGCAGGCCCTTGTCGACGAGGGACTGGATGGCCTGGCGGACGGTCGGCCGGGACAGGCCGAGCCGTCCGGCGAGTTCGATCTCGTTGCCCAGCAGGCTGCCCGGGGTCAGCGCGCCGTTCTCTATCGCGGCCTCCAGTTGCTGGGACAGCTGGAAGTACAGCGGGACCGGGCTGTTGCGGTCGACACCGAGCTGGAGCGGGACGGTCGGGTCGGCTTCTGGTTTGGGCACGGCCCGAGCGTAGTCCCGGCGCCGGTCGACGGGAAGTTGCGCGGTCACATTGTCATGACATGCCCATTGACAGGGCGGTGGCCACCCCTCCACTTTGTTCCCATGCGCATCGGACTCATAGGGGCGGGCCGCATCGGCACGTTCCACGCGGCCACGCTCAGCCGTCACCGTGACGTCGGCTCGCTCATCGTCACGGACGTCGACCGGGAGCGGGCGCAGTCGCTCGCGGACCGGCTCGGGGAGACGGCCGCGCCCGGGGTCGACGAGATCTTTGCCTGGGGCGTGGACGCGGTGGTGATCACCGCGGCGACCGCGGTGCACGCCGAGCTGATCGGCCGGGCGGCTCGCTCGGGACTGCCCGTGTTCTGCGAGAAGCCCATCGCCCTGGACCTGCCGGGCACCCTGCACGCGCTGTCCGAGGTGGACGCCGCCGGCACCGTGCTCCAGATGGGTTTCCAGCGCCGCTTCGACACGGGGTACGCGGGGGCGCGCGAGGCCGTGCGGTCGGGCCGGCTCGGGCGCCTGCACACCGTACGGGCGCTGACGGCGGACCAGGCGCCGCCGCCCGCCGCGTACCTGCCGCTGTCCGGCGGGATCTACCGCGACTGCCTGATCCACGACTTCGACGTGCTGCGGTGGGTGACCGGGCAGGAGGTCGCCGAGGTGTACGCGACCGGGTCGGAGGCCGGGCCGGCGGTGTTCCGCGAGACGGACGACTCCGCCACGGCCGCCGCGATCCTCACCCTGGAGGACGGCACCCTCGCCACGGCGACCGCGGCCCGGCAGAACGGCGCCGGGTACGACGTCCGCATGGAGCTCGCCGGGGAGCTGGACACGGTCGCGGTCGGCCTGGACGACCGGACGCCGATCGCGTCCACGGAACCGGCCGGCCCGCCGCCCGCGGACAAGCCGTACACCGGGTTCCTGGACCGCTTCGGGCCCGCGTACGAGGCGGAGCTGACCGCGTTCGTGGAGGTGGTCCGCGGGGAGCGGGCCAACCCGTGCGACGGTCGGGACGCCCTGCAGTCGCTGCGCATCGCCGAGGCGTGCGAGCTGTCCCGCCAGGAGCGGCGCCCGGTGCAGCTCGGGGAGATCACGGGGGCGCCGCACTGACACCCGGTGCGCGCCCCTCACCAGCGCACCGGCAGCCTCCGCACCCCCCGCATCAGCATCCCCGGCAGCCAGTCGTCCGGCCGCTCCTCCAGGGCCAGGTCCGGGCAGCGCTCCAGCAGGGACCGCAGGGCGACGCGGCCCTCCAGCCGGGCCAGCGGCGCGCCCAGGCAGAAGTGGATGCCGTGGCCGAAGGCGAGGTGGCCCTGGGGATCGCGGCGGATGTCGAACCGGTCGGGCTCCGGGAAGCGGCTGCCGTCGCGGTCGGCGGCCGCCAAGCCGATCATCACCGTGTCGCCCGCCGCGACCGGTGCCCCGGCCAGGTCGAACGGCTCGGCCGCGTAACGGAACGTGGCGTTCTCCACCGGCCCCTCGTAGCGCAGTACCTCCTCCACGGTCCCGTCGAGCAGGCTCATGTCCGCCCTCAGCGCGGCGAGCTGCTCCGGATGGGTGAGCAGCGCGTGCACACCGTTCGCGATGAGGTTGACCGTCGTCTCGTGGCCCGCGACGAGCAGCACGAAGGCCATGCCGCGCAGTTCCTCGGGCGAGAGCCGGTCGCCGTCCTCGTCCGTCGTACGGATCAGGTCGCCCAGCAGGTCGTCGGCGGACGGGGCGGACCGTTTCCCCTCGATCAGTTCGTCCAGATAGGCGGCGAGCCGGACGATCGCGTCGTACTCGTCGTCATGGCTCGTCGGCGCCACCACCTCCGTGGACAGCGCGCGGAACGCCTTCCGGTCCAGCTCGGGCACGCCGAGCAGCTCGCAGATGACGGTGATGGGCAGGGGGAACGCCAACGACTCCACGAGGTCGGCGCGGCCGCCCGGCAGCATGGCGTCGAGCAGCGAGTCGGTGATCTCCTGCACCCGGGGACGCAGCCGCTCCACGCGCCGCCCGGTGAACTCGCGGGCGATCAGCCGCCGCAGCCGGGTGTGCTGCGGCGGATCGGTGACCAGCAGGTACTTGCCGATCAGGTCCTCGTCGAGGAGCGTCTCACCGATCTTCGAGGCGTCCTTGGACAGCCGGGGGTCGGCGAGCGCCGCCCGCGCCTCCTCGTACCCGACGACGAGCCACATCTCGTGCAGGGCGGGCGGTGGCAGCCGCACCCGGTGCACCGGCCCGCGGGCGCGCAGCTCCGCGTAGACCGGGTGCGGATCCTCGGTGAACCGGCTCCCGTACTCCCCCAGATCGACGATCCGCTCCACGGTGCTCCCCCTCCGTCGCGGACGGCGTGTCCTCCTCCCTCCAACGCGCGGGCCGCCCGGTCAGTGCCCGTCCTCCTCCAGCAGCCCCGCGTCGTATGTGAGCAGCGCGATCTGCACCCGGTTGTTGAGGTCGAGCTTGGCGAGGATGCGGGAGACGTGCGTCTTGACGGTGGCGACGCTCATGTACAGGCCGGCGGCGATCTCGGCGTTGGAGGCACCCCGGCCGACCTCGACGGCGACCTCCCGCTCGCGGTCGTTGAGGGCGGCCACCCGCGCGCGGGCGCGCGTGCGGCGGGTGTCGGGTCCGCCACCGGCGGCGTGCGCCATCAACTGGCGGGTGACGGTGGGCGAGAGCACGGGGTCGCCGGCCGCGACCCGGCGCACCGCGTCGACGATCTCCGCGGGCGGGGTGTCCTTCAGCACGAACCCGGCCGCGCCCGCCCGCAGGGCCCGCAGCACCTGCTCGTCGGCGTGGAAGGTGGTGAGGACGACGACCTGGGGCGCGTCCGGGCGGTGGCGCAGGCGCTCGGTGGCGCCGAGTCCGTCCACCGCGGGCATCCGGATGTCCATGAGCACGACGTCCGGACGGGTGCGGTCGACGAGTGCCTCGACCTCGGCACCGTCGGCGGCCTCACCGACGATCTCGATGCCTTCGGCGCCACCGAGCATGAGGGTCAGGCCGGCCCTCACCAGGGGGTCGTCGTCGACCAGGAGCAGTCGGATCGCAGTCATGCGGCCCACCGTATCCACGGTCTGCCTCGAGGACGTCAGCCGTACGGCAGCCATGCCCGCACCTCGAACCCCCCGTCCGGCGTCGTCCCGTGTCGCAGCCGCCCGCCGGCCAGCGTCGCCCGCTCGGTCAGGCCGATCAGGCCCTGTCCCGAGCCGGGCACGTACAGGACCTCCCCCGCGGGCGCCGGATTGCGCACCGTGACGGTCAGGCCGTCGCCCGGGGCGCCCACGACGGACACCGTGACCTCGGCGCCGGGGGCGTGCTTGCGGGCGTTGGTGAGGCACTCCTGGACGATGCGGTACGCGGTACGGCCGGCGGCCGCGGGCACCCCGTCCGGAGCGGTGCCACGGTGGTCGAGGACGACCTTCGTGCCGGCCTCGCGCACCTCGGCGACGAGGGTGTCCAGCGCGGCGAGCGTCGGCTGGGGGCGCCCGGCGTCGTCGGCGTCGCCCGCGCGCAGGACACCGATGACCTCCCGCAGGTCCTGCAGCGCCTCGTGCGCGCTCTCCCGGATCACGCCGGCCGCCCGGGCGATCTGCTCACGGGGCGCGTCGGGCCGGAACTCCAGGGCGCCCGCGTGCACGCTCAGCAGGGTGAGGCGGTGGGCGAGCACGTCGTGCATCTCGCGCGCGATCGCCTCCCGCGCGAGCCGCTGTGCCTGCTCGGCGCGGAGCGCGGCCTCCGTCTCGGCCCGCCGGGCCCGGTCCCGCAGGCTGAGCACGAGCTGCCGCTTGGAGCGGACGAACAGGCCCCAGCCGATCGTCGTCAGACCGAGCAGCCACCCGAAGATCAAGGACTCCAGGAAGGACAGGCCGGGATCCGGGCGCCACCAGAAGTAGAACGGGACGAGGGCGAGGGAGGCACCTCCGATCCACGCGGTGTACCGGAAGGGGCGGTGCACCGCGAGCGAGAAGAAGACGACCAGGGCCGCACCGCCCCCGGTGGCCGACAGGAGGCTGACCGGCAGCATGGCCAGGGCCAGCCCCACCGGCCGGCGCCGGCGCAGCCAGACCGCCGCGCACGCCAGGGCGCCGACCCACTGGTCGAAGACGGCCAGGGCGTGCGGGGTGCCGGGGTCCCGGGACATCTCGTGCGCGCCGACGATGCCGATGACGACGGCCAGCAGGAAGGCGGTGAAGTCGACGACCCAGTCGCGTACGGTGCGCCGCGGCCGGCCCGGGGGCCCTGAGCCGTCCGGCCGGTCCGGGTCGAGCGCGGCGGCGAGGGCCGAGGGCAGCAGCCAGCGCCGCCCGGACGGCTCCCGGTCGGACGGCTCCCGGTCGGACGGCTCCCGGTCGGACGGCTTCCGGTCGGACGGCCGCGCGGCGCGCGGCACGGTCGTCGCTCGGTCATCACTCACAGTCGACGAATCTACGCAGGGACGGTGCCCGCCGCCCCGTTCCCGGCCACGGCCGGCGACCTAAGTCGCAGCCGCTCAGACTTTCGGCGGTCCGCGCCGCCACGACCGGGTCCTTCCGTCGCGCACCCCTGGCCCCGCGGCCGATGGCGGGAGCGCTCGGCGGAGCGAGGCTTCCGGCATGAGGAAATTGCTGGGCTTCATCGGATTCATCGCCCTGTTCCAGGGTGCGGGCGGGCTGGTGCACGAGCTCACGGGCCGGCTGGGCTGGGGCTTCGTCCACCGGTGGAGCGTGCTCGACGGCTACGAGATCTACGCCAGCGTCGCGCTGCTCGTGCTGGCCGTCGCCCTGTTCGCCGCGGCGGAGAGCCGCGGGTCCGGCTGACCCGGACCTCCGGCTCCGCCTCCTGACTCCTCAGCCTTCCGTCCCCTCAGCCTCCCGACTCCTGGAACCGCGCGCCCAGCCGGGCCGCCCCTCGCGGCGTCGGCGAACCGTGCAGGCGCAGCCGGGAGACGCCGCCGTCCGGATGGATGTCGAGGCGTACGTGGGTGCCGACGGCGGGCGTGCCGAGGACGAAGCGGTGGCCGGTGTCGGGCTGGAGGCGGGTGCGCGGCAGGATCTCGGTCCACTCGCCGCCCCCGCCGTTCTCACCACCGCCACCGACCTCTCCGCCCTCCTGGCCCGCACCGTCCCCGGCGTCCCCGGTGTCCCTCACCGACACCGACGCCCAGCCCGCCGCGTTGCCCTTCAGGTACGCCGTGTCGATCTCGATCGCCCGGATCTCGGACTGCGCGGCCAGCCGGTAGCGGATCCAGTCGTTGCCCCGGTCACGGCGGCGGCGCGTCTCCCAGCCGTCGTCCATCCTGCGGGCGCGGCCCGGCTGGATGGTGTGGGCGGCGGGCGAGTAAAAGCGGTCCGAGGCGTCCTCGACCCGGCCGCCGTTCTCCAGCGCGACGACGTCGAAGGTGCCCAGCGCACCGATCCAGACGGGGTCGGGCACGACCTCGCCGTACACCCGCAGGCGCGCGATGCCGCCGTCGGGATGCTGGTTGACGCGCAGGTGGGTGAAGCGCCGCGGCGAGGAGACGGCGAAGCCGTTGGCCGCGTGGCCGCCGACCGGGGTGCGCGGGACGAGGGTCGTCCACCGCGTGTCGGCCGCGAGCAGTTCCTCCGGCGACGGCGCGCCGGGCACGGTGACGCCCTCCACGGACACCGCCTGCGGGTGGTTGCCGCGGAAGTGGGCCGTGTCGACGACGATGCCGTGGATCACCCCGGGCGCGCCCAGGCGGACCAGCGCCCAGTCGTGGTCGTCGGCCGTCGGCCACGGGTGGCCGGCCGAGGCCCCGCGGCGCCGCCGGGTCTCCCAGCCGTCCATGACCTTGCCCTTGTGCCCGAAGAGCGCCGGGTCGAAGACGGCGGGCCCGGGCACCAGGAGGTTCTCGCGCGGGGCGAAGAACTCGTCGTTGGCGGCGACGACCGAGGCGCCGAGCCGGCGGTCGGCGAGGTCCTCGTACCGGGTGAAGGGGAACTCCGCGGTGCGGTAGTCCGCGTACGGGTCGCCGCCTCCGTAGGGCTGCGCGTCGCCGGTGAAGCTCGGTATCGCCGTCATGTGGTGTGCCTTTCGCGAGGTGGCCGCTACGGACGGCCGCTTCGGACGGCCGCTACGGGAACGGATCCGGATGCCCGGCTGGGGATCAAGGGGTCCTGGTGAGGAGCCGCCCCTTCGGCGCGGTGAACTCGCCGTCGGCGAGGACGCGTTCGCCGCGCAACCAGGTGGACTTCACCACGCCGTACAGGGTCCGGCCCGCGTACGCGGTGACACGGTTGCGGTGCTGGAGGTTCGCGGGGTCCACGGTGAACGTCGCGTCGGGCGCGAGGACCGCGAAGTCGGCGTCGCGGCCGGCCTCGATGGCGCCCTTGCGGTCGTCGAGGCCGACCAGTTCCGCCGGGCGCGCGGCCATCCAGCGCGCCACGTCCACCAGATCGTGCCCCCGCGCGCGGGCCGCCGTCCACACCGCGGGAAGGCTGAGCTGGAGTCCGGAGACACCGCCCCACGCGGTCGCGAAGTCGTCGGTCTTCAGGTCGGCCGTGCACGGCGAGTGGTCGGTGACCACGCAGTCGACGGTGCCGTCGGCGAGCGCCCGCCACAGCAGGTCCTGGTTGGCGGCCTCGCGGATGGGCGGGCAGCACTTGAACTCACTGGCTCCGTCCGGCACCTCCTCCGCGGTCAGGGTGAGGTAGTGCGGACAGGTCTCGGCGGTGAGGCGTACGCCCGCGCGCTTGGCCTCGGCGATCAGCGGCAGCGCGTCACCGGACGACAGGTGCAGGACGTGCACGCGGGCGCCCAGCCGTCCGGCCTCGGCGACGAGGTGGGCGACGGCCGCGTCCTCGGCCCGGCGCGGGCGGGAGGCGAGGAAGTCGGTGTAGCGGGGGCCGCCCCGCTGCGGGGCGGCGGCCAACTGGTGCGGGTCCTCGGCGTGCACGATCAGCAGCCCGTCGAAGGAGGCGATCCCGGCCATGGCACGGGCGAGGTGCTCCCGGTCCAGCGCGGGGAACTCCTCGACCCCGGACGGCGACAGGAACGCTTTGAAGCCGAATACACCCGCGTCGTGCAGCGGCCGCAGGTCCCGCGGGTTGTCCGGCACCGCGCCGCCCCAGAAGCCCACGTCGACGTGGGCCTTGGCCGCGGCCACCGCCTGTTTCCTCCGCAGCCGGCCGACCGTCGTGGTCGGCGGCAGGGAGTTGAGGGGCATGTCGACCAGGGTGGTGACGCCTCCGGCCGCCGCGGCGCGCGTCGCGGTCCAGAAGCCCTCCCACTCGGTGCGGCCGGGGTCGTTGACGTGCACGTGGGTGTCGACGAGACCGGGCAGCAGCACGTCGTCGCCGAGGTCCTCCAGCCGGGCCGCGGCGGGCACCTCGGCGTCGTACGGCAGCACGGCCGCGATCCGGCCGCCGGCGACCGTGACCGAGGCGGCGCGGGACCCCCCGGGGGTGATGACGCGCGTCGAACGCAGCACCAGCCCGACCGCTGTGACGTCGTGCACCCGGCCCACCGCCCTCCACCTGGAGCCACTCACTTCAACGAAGTGTTGAAGCAGCGGCGCAAGGAGTCTTCACTCCCCTCCGAAACCCGTCAAGAGCCCCTCCCGCCCGCTGTGCACCCCGATCGCCCCCTACGGGCGCTCTCACAATCCGGAATTAACATTCCGGCAACCAGAACGTAGCTTCGTGCTCGCAGAACGTAGCTTCGCGCCGGCAGGACGGCGGCCGGCGCGCGGGTAGGCTGCTGCCTTGCCCGCCAGCCGAAGGGAACGCGCCGTGCCGACGTCGAGTGCCAGCACCACCGGCAAGCCGTCCGCCGCCGGCGGTGGCGTCCAGTCGGTGGAGCGGGCCTTCGGCCTCCTCGAGCACATGGCGGACGCGGGCGGCGAGGTCGGCCTGAGCGAGCTCTCGGCCGGTAGCGGGCTGCCGCTCCCCACCATCCACCGGTTGATGCGCACCCTCGTGGCCTGCGGTTACGTACGCCAGCAACCCAACCGGCGGTACGCCCTCGGACCGCGCCTCATCCGCCTCGGCGAGTCCGCGTCCCGGCTGCTGGGCACCTGGGCCCGCCCCCACCTCGCCCGGCTGGTCGAGGAGACCGGCGAGACGGCGAACATGGCGCTGCTCGACGGCGACGAGGTGGTGTACGTGGCGCAGGTGCCGTCCAAGCACTCGATGCGGATGTTCACCGAGGTGGGCCGCCGGGTGCTGCCGCATTCCACGGGCGTCGGCAAGGCGCTCCTCGCGGGCCTCCCGCCCGAGGAGGTACGCGCCCTGCTCGGCCGCACCGGCATGCCCGCCGCCACGGAGCGGACGATCACGACGCCCGACGGCTTCCTGACCGCCCTGGAGGACGTACGCCGCCTCGGCTACGCCGTCGACGACAACGAACAGGAGATCGGGGTGCGGTGCCTGGCCGTCCCCGTGCCCGGCTCACCGACCGCGACGGCCATCTCCATCTCCGGCCCCGCGGGCCGGGTGACGGACGCGGCGACGGAGCGGATCGTGCCGGTGCTCCAGCAGGTCGCGGCGGACCTCTCCGAGACACTGGCGGCGTCGGGCGCGGGGGCACAGCCCGGGTGAACCGGGCGGACCTTCAGGCTGCCGGGCGGTCGCGCCGTCCGGCGGGCGGGCCCTCAGTGTCGCGGTGACCGGCCGAAGAGCTCCACCGCTCTGCGCACGTCGGCGAGGCTCCCCGAGAGCGCACTGACCGAGCCGATCGCACCGGCCACGAGCAGCAGGGAGCGGCGCAGCAGCGCGATCTCGGGGGTCCCGCCCGCGGCCATGGCGGCGAGCGCCGCCAGCTCGTCCTCGGCTATGGAACGGTCGGGGAACTCACGCGGGAGCGCGCCCAGTTCGCGGCGGAGCCGCGACACGGCGGTCCGCAGTCCGGCCGTCCTCGGGTCCTCACCGCTCCCGGTCACCGGCCTCTGCCCCAAGCTCCGCAACACAGTTCTCCCCCCTCGCACCCACTCGTGCGGCGAGACGTGTCCGTACGGGCCCGGCGGCCTCCCGCGGCGTCGGCCGGGCTCCAGGGATGCGCGCCAGTTAACGTCACCGATGCCTCGCGCGCCACCTTGTGGGCCGGAATTCAGCCCCCGTGCGCCCCCGCACGCCCCCGGGCGCCCCTCGGGCACCGCGCGACCCACCGGAACCGCCGGGGCGCGCGGCGCGGGGCCGGGCGGGCGCCGGACACGCCTCGCACACCCATCGGGTATGCAGGGGGCATGACGGACACTCATGACGACCGGATCGCCGGCCTGCTGCTGGCCGCGGGGGGCGGACGGCGCCTCGGGGGCCGCCCCAAGGCCCTGCTGACCCACCGGGGACGCCCGCTCGTCGAGCACGCCGTCGCGGCGCTGCGCGCGGGCGGCTGCTCCCGGGTGCACGTGGTGCTCGGCGCGGCGGCGGACACCGTACGCGCGCGTGCGGTGCTGCCCGGCTGCGAGCTCGTGGAGAACCCGCACTGGGCGCGGGGCATGGGGTCCTCGCTGCGGGCCGGCCTCGCGTCGCTGGCGGGCACGGGCGCCCGGGCGGTGCTCGTCTCGCTGGTGGACCAGCCGGGGATCGGGGCGGCGGCCGTGGCGCGCGTCCGGTGCGCGTACGGGTCGTCCGGGTCGCTGGCGGCGGCCTCGTACGACGGCCGGCGGGGCCATCCGGTGCTCTTCGGCGCCGATCACTGGGCGGGGGTCGCCGCCGCCGCGACCGGCGACCGGGGGGCCCGCGCCTATCTGGCGGCCCGCGCGGCCGAGGTGACCCTCGTGGAGTGCGGCGACGTGGCGCTGCCGTACGACATCGACACCGAGGCCGACCTCGCCCGTCTCGAGTGAGAGTGCGGACGCCCGTGATCGGAGTGCAACTTGGCGCGATCCGGAGGGATGTGATGCCGCTCGGCGTCACTCGCCCTCACTCGGTGTCGCTCGGCATCAGTCGACAGTAACGATTCATTGAACTTCCACCATGAGGAAATTAGTATCCACGCGGCACCGCCCGGCCGCCATCGAAGGAAGTGACCGCCCATGCCCGCACCAGCGCCGTCCCCGCTGGCCGTCGTCGACGCCGAGCCCCTGCCCCGGCAGGAGGAGGTCCTCACCGACGCGGCCCTCGCCTTCGTGGCCGAGCTGCACCGGCTGTTCACGCCCCGGCGCGACGAACTGCTCGCCCGCCGCGCCGAGCGCCGTGCCGAGATCGCCCGCACCTCCACGCTCGACTTCCTCCCGGAGACGGCGGCGATCCGCGCGGACGACTCCTGGCGGGTGGCCCCCGCCCCCGCCGCCCTCGACGACCGGCGGGTCGAGATCACCGGCCCCACCGACCGCAAGATGACGGTCAACGCCCTCAACTCGGGCGCGCGGGTGTGGCTCGCCGACTTCGAGGACGCCTCCGCGCCCACCTGGGAGAACGTGGTCCTCGGCCAGCTGAACCTGATCGACGCGTACACCCGCAGCATCGACTTCACCGACGAGCGCACCGGCAAGTCGTACGCCCTGCGCCCGGACGGGGAGCTCGCGACGGTCGTGACCCGCCCCCGTGGCTGGCACCTCGACGAGCGCCACCTCCGCGACACCGGCGGGCGCGCGGTGCCGGGCGCCCTCGTCGACTTCGGCCTGTACTTCTTCCACAACGCCCGGCGGCTGCTGGACGCGGGCAAGGGCCCGTACTTCTACCTGCCGAAGACCGAGTCGTACCTCGAGGCCCGCCTCTGGAACGACGTCTTCCTCTTCGCCCAGGACCAGCTCGGCATTGCCCGGGGCACCGTCCGCGCCACCGTCCTGATCGAGACGATCACGGCCGCGTACGAGATGGAGGAGATCCTCTACGAGCTCCGCGACCACGCGTCCGGCCTCAACGCGGGCCGCTGGGACTACCTCTTCTCCCTCGTCAAGAACTTCCGTGACGCCGGTCCGAGGTTCGTCCTCCCGGACCGCAACGCGGTGACGATGACGGCCCCGTTCATGCGCGCGTACACCGAACTCCTCGTCCGCACCTGCCACAGGCGCGGCGCGCACGCGATCGGCGGCATGGCGGCCTTCATCCCCTCCCGCCGGGACCCGGAGGTCAACGAGATCGCCTTCGCGAAGGTCCGCGCCGACAAGGACCGCGAGGCGGGCGACGGCTTCGACGGCTCCTGGGTCGCCCACCCGGACCTGGTCCCCGTGGCCATGGAGTCCTTCGACAGGGTGCTCGGCGACCGCCCGCACCAGAAGGACCGTCTGCGCGAGGACGTCCACGTCGAGGCGGCCGACCTGATCGCCGTCGACTCCCTGGACGCCAGGCCCACCTACGCGGGGCTCGTCAACGCCGTCCAGGTCGGCATCCGCTACATCGAGGCCTGGCTGCGCGGCTCCGGCGCGGTCGCCATCTTCAACCTGATGGAGGACGCGGCGACCGCCGAGATCTCCCGCTCCCAGATCTGGCAGTGGATCAACGCGGGCGTCGAGTTCGAGCGCGACGGGAAGACGGTGCGGGCCACCGCGGAACTCGCCCGCGAGATCGCCGCCGGGGAGCTCGCGCACCTCCGCGCCGAACTGGGCGAGGAGGCCTTCGCGGCGGGCGACTGGCAGCGGGCCCACGACCTGCTGCTGGAGGTCTCGCTCGACGAGGACTACGCGGACTTCCTGACGCTGCCGGCGTACGAGCGGCTCAGGGGCTGACGCTCGCGCGGTCGCGCGGTCGCGTGCGGGGAGTTCGACCACCGTCGGCTCCGGCACCGCGGCTCCGGCACCGTGGGGCCGTCATCCCAGGTGCACCGACCAGTCCTGTTCCGCCCCCGGCTTGCCGTGCAGGTCGGGGACGCGCTTGAGCCAGGCCGGGCGGCCCTGCTGGGTCCGCGCCGCCCGGAGGGCCTCCTCGGCGGCGAGCTCCTCCCGGGTGGGGAAGCCCGTGGGGAGCCAGGAGGCGGAGGTCCCCGCGCGCGCGTGGAGGTAGCCGACGTACGCCTCCCGCACGTCGTCCGGCGTTGCGAAGCCCTCCTCGCCCGCCGCGAGCCACGCGTCGGGAACCAGCCGGACGACCTCGCGCAGCAGGTCCTCGGTCACGCGCGGGGCGAGTTCCGCGTCCGCGGCGCGGACGTCGGGCCCGTAGTGGCCGAGGGCGTGGTGCCGGAAGTCGTACGCCTTCTCGGGGTCGGAGGCGTCCCAGCGGTGGTGGAAGACGAGTGCGGCGCCGTGGTCGATGAGCCACAGCCGCGGGGGCGCCGTGCCGAACGTCGGCCAGACCATCAGGTTGGAACTGTGGACCGTGCGGTCGACGTTCACGGTCAGGGCGTCCAGCCAGACGATCCGGCCCGCCTCCAGCGGATCGACGCGGAAGGTCTTCGCGACCTCGGGCGTGAGGTCCACCGCGCCCGGCAGGTGGTCCATGCCGAGGTTCAGCCCCGCGCTGGCCGCGTGGAGGTCCCGTACCTCCTGGTGGGGCTCGGCATCGGCGATCGCGGGGTCGAAGTGCACGAGGACCAGTTCCGGGAACCGCAGGCCGAGCGCGCGTGCCAGCTCGCCGACGATCACCTCGGCCACCAGCGCCTTGCGGCCCTGCGCGCTGCCCGTGAACTTCACGACGTAGGTGCCGAGGTCGTCGGCCTCGACGACCGCGGGGACGGAGCCGCCGGTCGCCAGGGGCTCGATGTAGCGGGTCGCGGTGACCTCTCTCAGCATGTCCTCATGTCCTCAGGCCACCCCTTCAACGCCCTTGCCTTCCGGAGTGAGCATAGTGACCGAGGTGATCGTCGGCGCCGGGTGCCCGAGCCCCCACACCACGAGACCGGTCGCCGGGGGCGGTCCGCTGTGGGCCGTGTGGGTCACGTACCGGCCTCCGCGGTGGGCGGCGCCTGTCCGTCCGGAACGTCGGCCTCGAGTGCGGCGACACCGTCCTCCCAGCGCCGGCGCCGCTCGGCGAGGGGCTGGTCCCACCAGGGAGTACCGCGTTCGCCGAGCGCCACCTTCGCCGTCCGCACCCGGCTGCGGGCCAGTTCCTCGGCTTCCTTGTCCTCGGTCCGGTGCGACGCCGCCACCGCGCGCCGGGCCGCCATGAGGTGACGGCGCAGCTCGGCGGCGACGTCCTCGGGGATCTGCGGGTCCGTCGCCCGCCAGCGCCGCCCCTTCACCACGATGTACCGGCCGTCGGGTGTCCGTTCCGCCTGTTCGGGCTGTTCGGGCTGTTCAGGGGAGGGCATCCGGCTCATACTGCCGCACCCGGGCGGGGTTCCGGGTGGCGCACACGCGCGCGCGGGCGCCTCATGGTCAGGCGCCTCATACCGGGCGCAGCGGGTTGGGCAGCGGCAGGTAACGGGCGTCGGCGCCGTCCGCGCCCGTCCAGCGCAGCAGCAGGTTCGTCTTGCCGGGCAGGGTGGGTGAGGTGAGGAGGGCCGTGGCCTCCGGCAGGTCGGGGCGGGCGGCGAGCTCCTGGCGCACGGCGGGCCACGGGTCGAAGTGCGGCCACCGTTCGGCCAGCACCGCGGCCAGCTCCATCAGGTGGTTGACGACCAGGCAGTACACCAGCCGCTCCCACCCGGCGGCACGGCCCACGTCCGGCAGCAGCTTCACGCCCTCCGCGTCGCGGAACAGCGCCTGTACGGGGAGACCGGCGTCGTCCACGGCGACCAGGCTGTTCTGCACGTGCGCCTCCAGGACGACGCCGTGCCGCGCGAACGCGTCGAGGACCGGGGGCACGACCTGCCGCAGGTACGCCTCCCACCAGGGCGCCGGGTCGGTGACGCGGTCGAGCGGGTTGCCGTCGAAACCCTCCACCAGGGCGGCGGCGAGCAGCGGGGTCGTACCGGGCAGGACGTGCTCCCGCAGTCCGTCGCGCACCAGCACGGCCAGCTCCTCGAAGGCGAAGTCCGCGGTGCGGTAGCCGCGGTCGCGCAGCCAGGCCGCCGGGCCGGGCAGGTCCGCGAGGGCGGCGGCCGCCGCGGTGTCCGCGCGCCGGAGCTTCAGCAGGTCGTGCCGCCACAGCCGGCGGATGTCGTTGGTGATGCGGACGTCCAGGCTGAACTTGAGGAAGAGGTCACCGCCCGCCACGGTCCCCTCCGGGACGTGGACCGTGCGGATCGCCGCCGTGGGCCACACGTGCCCGGGGGCGGTACCGAGCCGCACGAGACGCCCGTCCGCGAACGCGCCCGCCAGTTCCCGTCCGGCCAGGGACAGCTGCCAGGGGTGCGCGGGCAGCAGCCGGTAGCCGGGCGGAGCGGTGCCGAGGGCGTCCAGGGCCGACGCGTCGCCCTCCTCCACGACCGCGTCCTCGCGTACGCCGAGGAGCGCGAGCGGGAACCTGGCGTGCGCCTCGGGCGCGTACGGCAGCCAGGCCGCGGCCGGGCCGCCGCCGCGCGCTTTGGGGGCGGGGTGGTGGGGGTGGCCGGTGATGAGGGAGTGCTCGGAGCGCAGGTACGGGTCGGCGGGCGGCGCCGTCCGGGCGCGGGCGGCGAGGAGGGCGGCGACCGCCTCCCGGCTGTCGAGCATCTCGGCGGGCAGCTCGGAGTTGACGAGCCCGGTGTGGTGGCGCAGCGCCTCGGCGGTGAGCTTGACCAGTTCGGCGTGGGTGAGGCGGTGCCAGCGGCCGCCCCTGAGCAGTTCGGGGCCGGCCGGGCGTCTGGTGCCGCGGACGCGCAGCACGTGCCCGGTGGCTTTCAGCCGGTACTCGTCCGGCCCGGTCCGCTCCCCCACCTCCCGGAGCAGACAATTGAGAAGCGGCGCGGCGGCGTACGCGTCGGCCGCCGCGCCGATGTCTTCCCAGCCGGTGTCTTGGCAGCCGGTGTCTTGGCAGCCGGTGTCTTCCCGAGAGTGCTTGGCGTCCTGCTTGGCGTCCACGGGGTCCATTCGTCCGTACGGTGCGCTGATGATCAGTATGTCCGTCGCCGTGTGCCGACGCGATGCCGTTCCGGCCGTTCCGTCGCGTCGGCACGGGCCGGCGATCGTCGCCCCCGCACCGATTCCGTACCCGAGGAGCCCGCTCGTGCACCGTTCCCCCCTGCCCGAGGCCGAGACCGCGCTCGCCGACGAGCTCGCCACCGTACGCCCCGATCTGACGCGGCGTTACGCGGCCGCGCTGCCGGGCGCCCGCGCGGCCGTGCTGTCCCGGCTGTGGCGCGCGCTCGCGTACGAGCCGCTGCCCTGGATCGCCCGCCGCGAACCCGGCCGCGACGGGCTCGCGCTGCACCTCACCGACGGGCGCCGGCTGCACGGCCCGCACCCGGATCCGTACGCGACCGCCGCGTACGTCAAGGAGGTGCGGCTCGACGGCCGGCCGTACGACCGGGCGGCGCGGCTGGTGGCGGACCTCGCCGTGCCGCACGCCGCCGCGTTCGCCGCGGAGCTCGACCACAGCACGGCCTCGTCGGCCCTGTCGCGCGCCGGGCAGGCGGACGCCCCGCCGGAGCCCGCGACGAGCACCGAGTGGGAGCAGCGGGTGGTCGACGGCCACCCGTACCACCCCAACTGCCGTTCGCGGCCCGGCTTCTCGGTGGCCGAGCAGCTCGCCTACGGCCCTGAGCACCGTCCGGTCGTACGGCTCGGCCTGGCCGCACTCACCGCCGGGACGGACAGCTGCCGGGTCGTGGGCGACTGGCCGGACCGCTTCCGCGACGGGCGCCGGGTGCTGGTCCCGGTCCACCCCTGGCAGGCCGGCCACGTCCTTGCCCGCCCCGCCGCGCCCGGCGTCCCGGCACACCCCCTGATGTCCCTGCGCACCCTCGCCCTCGAGGACGGCGGGGAGCACGTCAAGACCGCGTTGAGCGCCCGGCTGACGTCCTCCGTGCGGGACGTCTCCGTCGCCTCGGTCGAGAACTCCATGACGATCTCGGCGTTCGCGGAGACCGTCGCCGCCCGCACGGACGGCCTGCTGCACGTCACCCGCACGCTGGGCGCCGTCACCGCGGGCACCCCGGACCTGGCGGCGGTGCTGCGGGAGCCGCCGGACGCGTACGCGGCGGGCGGCGCCGGTGAGCGGGTCGTCCCCGTGGCCGCCCTCCCGGCCACGGGCCTGCCGCGCTCCCCCTCCTGGCTGGCCGGGTTCGCCCGCCTCACGCTCGGCGTCGGCCTGCGGCTGCTGGAGCTGGGCGTGGCCCTGGAGGCGCACGGGCAGAACCTGCTCGTCGTCCTGTCCGCCACGGACGCCCCCGTCCGGCTCGTCTACCGCGACCTCGCCGACATCCGCATCAGCCCGGCCCGGCTGGCCCGCCACGGCGTCCCGCTGCCCGCCCTGACCGGCCGCAACCTCACCGACGACGCGACCGCCCTGCGCCGCAAGCTGTTCGGCTCCCTGGTCGCGGGCGCCCTGGGCGCGACGGCGGGCTCGGCGCCCGCGCTGCGCGAGGCACTCGCCACGGCCGTGCCCGACCTGCCGCGCACCGCCGATCTCGCGGCCCTGCGCGAGGGACCGGTGCCCGCCAAGGCGCTGACGCTGATGCGGCTCACGCCGGAGCGGGCGGGCGATCTGTGGACGGATCTCCCCGGTCCACTCGCGTAGTTTGGGGGTCGGCCCCCGCCCTCAATAGGATCCGCCGATGATCACAAGAAAACGGCTGGCGGCGGGGGTCTGCACCCTGCTCGCCGCCCTGACCGCGGGAGTCGCCGTCCCGTCCGGAGCCGTCGCCGACGAGACGGCGGACAAGGCCGCGCCCAGGGTCGACCTGGTACTCGACGTCAGCGGCTCCATGCGGACCCGGGACATCGACGGCACGTCCCGCATGGCGGCGGCGAAGCAGGCGTTCAACGAGGTGCTCGACGCGACCCCGGAGGACGTCGAGCTCGGCATCCGCACGCTGGGCGCCGACTATCCGGGCGACGACCGGGTGGCCGGCTGCAAGGACACCGCGCAGCTCTACCCGGTGGGCCCGCTGGACCGCACCGAGGCCAAGACGGCGGTCGCCACGCTCACGCCCACCGGCTGGACGCCGATCGGGCCCGCGCTGCTGGCGGCGGCCGAGGACCTGGAGGGCGGCGACGGCACCAAGCGCATCGTGCTGATCAGTGACGGCGAGGACACGTGTGCCCCGCTCGACCCGTGCGAGGTGGCCCGCGAGATAGCCGCCAAGGGCATCGGCCTCACGATCGACACGCTCGGCCTGGTGCCGAACGCGAAGCTGCGCGTCCAGCTGAGCTGCATCGCCGAGGCGACCGGCGGTACGTACACGTCCATCGAGCACACCGACGAACTGACCGACCGGGTCAACGAGTTGGTGGACCGGGCCGCCGACCCCGTGGTCGTGCCGCGGGCCGTCGACGGCGCCGACGCGTGCGCGAAGGCGCCGCAGCTCGAGTCCGGTCTCTACACCGACCGCGAGGAGTTCGGGCAGGAGCGCTGGTACCGCGTCGACGTGCTCCCGGGCCAGGAGCTGCGCACCTCGGTGAGCATCGCGGCGGACCGCTCCGTCGACCCGTCGTACGGGCTGCTCGTGCGGGCGGTGACCGTGCACGGCCGGGAGATCGTGCGCGGCGAGGCCGCGGGCACGGGCCGCACCGACGTCATCTCGACGGGCGTGCGCTACCCGAAGGCCGAGCTGGACGACAAGGAGGGCGAGGGGAAGCCCGCCGCCGAGACCGTGTGCCTCGCGGTCACCCACTCCTTCTCGCCGGCCGAGGGCGTCAAGACGACGCCGGGCCTGCCTCTGGAGATGACGGTCGACGTCGTGGACGGGCCGGGTCACGCGAGCGACGTCGCGGCGTTCGGCCTCGGCCGCGGCTGGTGGCTGCTGGGCGTCCTGGTGCTGGCCGGCTTCCTGGCGGGACTGCTGTGGGGCTGGGTGTCGCGGTGGCGGGTCGCGGTCTGGAGGACCAACTGATGCGGATCACTGATGTAAGGCGAGCGGCGCGCGGGGCGCGTACGACGAGGACCGCGGCCCTGGCGGTGACGGCCGGCCTGGTGCTGCTGAGCGGCGCCGCCACTCCCGCCGCGGCCGACTCCGCGCCCTCCGCGAGCGCCTCCGACGGCTCGGAAGACGACGACGGGCCGACCCGGGCCGGTACGTCGTTCCGTACGGCGACGGAGATCGAGCAGGGCCGGCGGGCGACCGCGAACGCCTCCGCGGGCGACTACCTGTACTGGTCGTTCCCCGCGGACGCCGAGCAGCGGCCCACCGTCACGGCCACGGTGAGGCTGCCGGAGGGCTCCCGTGCGGCGTCGTCCACGTGGCAGGTCGACGTGTACGACGGGCTGCGGCGCCGGCAGGCCTGTCAGTACGGCGCCCAGACGCGGACCGCCGCCCCGGACACGGACTCCGTGGAGCTGTCCTGCACGCTGCGCACGGTGCGCGCGTGGTCGGAACCGTGGGCGAACGACCCGCTGCCGGGTACGTACTACGTCCGGCTGACCGTGACGAAGCTGGCCGCGGCGGACCGGGGCATGCCCGTGAGCACCGAGGTGCGGGCCGACGCGAAGGACATCGGCGGCGCGGCGGCGGTGGACGGCTCGCTGGCCGAGCCGCTGGTCCCGGGCATCGCCGTGACGTCCGCCGGGGAGGACGAAGCGGCCGAGGACAGGACGGCCGTCCTGTCCTCGCTCGAGCCCGAGGACGGCTGGGCCTCCGGCTGGTGGTCCGACCGCTGGGTGTGGACGGCGGTCGGCGGCATGCTGGCGGCGCTGGCGGGCGTGGGCGGGTACGCGCTCACGCGCGGTTCGGGACGGCCGTCGCGGGTGCCGCCCGGCGCCTGACGGCACTACTCGTCCCGGCGGCCCGCCGCACCACGTCCCCGGTGCGGCGGGCCGCCGCGCGCTGGTCCGACCGGGGCCATGACAGAGGCTCTCAGGCGTCGCGCAGCTCCTTGGCCAGCGCCCCGTCCCCCTCCACCACCACCCGCCCCGCGCGCACGGCGTCCCGCACGCTCAGCTCGCCCCGGCTCACGGCCGCGGAGGTCTCCGCGCCCCCGGCGCCCTCGAAGGACATCCGCGCGTCCGGCGTACGCGGCGCCGGCCCGTCCCCGTAGACGGGCCCCTCCTCGGCGCCCGCCCACACGTGGAACGTGCCCTCCTCCAGCCGCACCTCGACGAGGGCCGCCCCGCCGTCACCGACCCCCTCAAGGCCGCGCAGCAACGGCAGCGCGAACCAGTGCGCCCGTACGGCGTCCGTGGGCCGGCACTCGCCGAGCGCCCCCTCGCCCCACTTCCCCAGGGCCTGGAGCACGGGCCACAACTCGCGCCCCCTCGCCGTGAGCTCGTACACGAAGGCGGCGCCCGGCGGGGGCAGCCGGCGCCGTGTGGTGAGCCCGTCCCGCTCCATGTCCTTGAGCCGGGAGGCGAGCACGTCGGTGCTGACGCCCGGCAGGTCGGCGTGCAGGTCGGTGTACCGGCGGGGACCGGCGAGCAGTTCACGGGCGATCAGCAGGGTCCAGCGGTCACCGACGACGTCGAGCGCCCGGGCGGCGGAACAGTACTGGTCGTAGCTTCGGCGGCGAGGTGGCATGCGACGCAGTCTAGACGGATCGTTGGACTTTCCAAGCGGCCACTTGGTAAAACCAAGTGACACCACGAACCGAGGGGCGCAGCATGGAGTTCCGGCAGTCGAGCAAGCTGAGCGAGGTCTGTTACGAGATCCGCGGCCCGGTGATCGAGCACGCCGACGCGCTGGAGGAGGCGGGCCACAGCGTGCTGCGCCTCAACACCGGCAACCCCGCGCTCTTCGGCTTCGAGGCGCCGGAGGAGATCGTCCAGGACATGATCCGGATGCTTCCCCAGGCGCACGGCTACACGGACTCGCGCGGCATCCTCTCCGCGCGCCGGTCGGTGGCCCAGCGCTACCAGACCCTGGGCCTGGAGGTGGACGTGGACGACGTCTTCCTCGGCAACGGCGTCTCGGAACTGGTGTCGATGGCGGTACAGGCGCTGCTGGAGGACGGCGACGAGATCCTGATCCCGGCGCCCGACTTCCCGCTCTGGACGGCGGTGACGACCCTCGCCGGCGGCAAGGCGGTCCACTACCTCTGCGACGAGCAGGCGGACTGGTACCCCGACCTGGACGACATGGCGTCGAAGATCACCGACCGCACCCGGGCGGTCGTCATCATCAACCCGAACAACCCGACCGGCGCCGTCTACCCGAAGGAGATCCTCGAGGGCATCCTCGACCTGGCCCGCCGCCACGGCCTCATGGTCTTCGCCGACGAGATCTACGACCAGATCCTGTACGACGACGTCGTCCACCACTCGGTCGCCGCCCTCGCCCCCGACCTGGTCGTCCTCACCTTCTGCGGCCTGTCGAAGACGTACCGGGTGGCGGGCTTCCGCTCGGGCTGGCTGGTCGTCACCGGCCCCAGGCAGCACGCGAAGGACTACCTGGAGGGCCTCACCATGCTGGCCTCCATGCGCCTGTGCGCCAACGCGCCCGCCCAGTACGCCATCCAGGCCGCGCTGGGCGGCCGCCAGTCCATCCACGAACTCACCGCCCCCGGCGGCCGCCTCCACGACCAGCGCGACCGCGCCTGGGAGAAGCTCAACGAGATCCCCGGCGTGAGCTGCGTGAAACCGAAGGGCGCGCTGTACGCGTTCCCGCGCCTGGACCCCAAGGTGCACAAGATCCACGACGACGAGAAGTTCGTCCTCGACCTGCTGCTCAGGGAGAAGATCCAGGTGGTGCAGGGGACGGGCTTCAACTGGCCCACCCCCGACCACTTCCGCATCCTCACCCTCCCGTACGCGGACGACCTGGAGGCGGCCATCGGGCGGATCGGGCGGTTCCTGAGCGGGTACCGGCAGTAGGCCCGGCGCGGCGGGGTGCTCAGCCCGGCTGCTTGATGCTCTCGATGATCCGGGCGAAGCCCTCCTTGCCGTGCCCCGCGTCGATCTGGCGCCGGATGAGCCCCTGCACGAGCGCGACCACCTCGGGGTTGATCCCCTGTTCGGCAGTGGCGGTCACGATGCCGTCGAGAGCGAGGTCGGAGAACGCAAGGCTCTGCTGGCCCGCGACGGTGTAGTCCCCGCCGTCGATGACGGCGGCGTACCCCGGCAGGCCGCCGGTCATCGCGGTCAGCCAGGGTGCGGCCATGGAGGCGAACTCCCCCGCCGTCACCCCGGCCGGCGCGACCATGGCGGCGCCGTGCAGGAAACCGGCGAACATCACGTACATGCTCGCGAGCAGGGCGAGGTCGTACAGGGGCGCCAGCCCGGCGTCCTCCCCGAAGTAGGTGCTGCTTCCCCACAGGTTCAGCAGTGGCTCGTACCGGTGGAAGACCTCGGCCGAACCGCTGTAGAGGAGCGACGACCCGGGCCGGCCGATCATGTGCGGCACGGCCATGATGCCGCCGCCCAGGTACGCGACCCCGGCGTCGGCGGCCCAGGCGGCCAGCTCCCGCGCCTGGTCCGGGGTCGTCGTGGTGACGTTGACCAGGGTCCGCCCGGCCAGCTCACCGGCGAGCGGGGCGAGCACCTCGTGGACCGACGCGTGGTCCAGCAGGCACGCGACCACCACCTGTCCGGCCCGCACGGCCTCCACGGCCGTGGCGGCCTCCCGCGCGCCCCGCGCGACGAGCTCCTCCGCCTTTCCCGCCGAGCGGTTCCACACGGTCGTCCCGTATCCGGCGTCCACCAGGGCGCCCGCGAGCGCGCTGCCCATGGCGCCCAGTCCGAGGACGCTGACCCGCAGGTTGTCGTCGACTGTCATGTCCGGAAGTCCCCTTCGTCCGACCCGATTCGATGTCCGTCGTCGGGATCAATCCTTCGCGTCGGCCGTAGAGTTGACCAGTACGGACTAATTAGTGGGGTACTCACCCACAGGTAAGTACAGCCCGGGTCGGGTCGGAGGAGCGAGGAGCGAGGGGCGCATGACGGCATCGGCGGCATCGACGGGACCGGCGCGACGCGGCCCCTACTTCTGTGGCATCGACGCGGCGATGGACGTGGTCGCCGGCAAGTGGAAGTCGCTGATCCTCTGGGAGCTGCAGAGCCACGGGACCCGCAGGTTCGCCGAGCTGCGGCGCGGGCTGCCGGGTGTCAGCGAGAAGATGCTGGTCCAGCACCTGCGGGAGATGGAGGAGGACGGGCTCGTGCACCGCGAGGTGTACCGGCAGGTGCCGCCGAAGGTCGAGTACTCCCTCACGGAGCACGGCGTCTCCCTCAACGCCGCCCTCGCCGCCCTGGGCGAGTGGGGCAGCGACCGCATCCGGCGGATCGGGGCGGAGAAGGTCCTGGTCGGCGCCGTTCCGGCCGGCCGGCGGCAGCCGGTGCCGGGTCAGCGGGAACAGACCACCGTGACGAGGGTGAAGGACGCGTAGAACGGGCCGTCGGAGAAGCCGGCGAACCAGCGGCGGCCGCGCTCCCGGTCGATGTGCCACCGGCCCCTGATCGACGGGCAACGCGTGTACGTCCCCCTCCCGGAGCCGCACCTCACCGAGGAACGTCGACATGTCCGTGAGTCAACCATGTCGGCCGGGTGCCCGACCGGCCGAGGCGTCGCCGCCCCAGGAGTTCCGGGGCGGCGACGTCCGGGCGACGACGGCCGGTCAGCACTTCGCGGCCGGTGTCGAAGGGGCGCTCCCGGGACCGGTGCCTAGCGGCCCCCGGCGCGCCGTCGGGCCTCCTCCGCGGTCTGCTGACCGGTGTGCCGCAGTTCCTCCGCGCCTTCCTGACCCGACCGGCGGGCCTGCCGGGTGGTGGAGCGGGCGGCCTCCTGTGCGGTCTCCTTCACCGAGGAGGCGGCTTCACGGGCGGGTTCACGCATGCCCTCCGTGATCTCCTGCGTGGCCTCCTTCACCGTTTCCTTCGCCGGTTCGACCAGTTCCTCGGAGTGCTCGCGGAGACGCCGGCCCACGCGCTCCTCGGTGTCGGTCGCCGGGAACAGGGCGCCAGCCAGCATGCCGGCGCCGAACGCGATCAGTCCGGCGGCGAGCGGGCTGCCCTCCGTCCGGCGGCGCACCTGCTCCGGCACCTGGCGCGCCTGCTGTTCGATCTGTTCGGTGGTCTCACGCATGCTGTCACCGATCCGGGAAGGGGACGGCGTGACGGAGCGGGCCGTACCCATCACCTTCTCCTTGACGTCGTCGAAGCGGGCCCGGGCGGCGTCCGCCTGGCGGCGCATCACCCGGGGCGGGCTGACCCGCTCGACGAGCTGGTCGGCCTTGCGCGCCAGGTCCGCCCGCGTGTCGTCGGCGTCCTGCCTCAACTGGTCGGGTGTCGCGCCCATTTCGCGTCCTCCTTCAGGGATTCCAGTGAGCGTTCGGGCGTCAGCTGCACCGAGCGCAGGTGCCGGCGCCCGGCGGCGTACAGGACCGCGCCGGTCACGGCCCACACCACGGCGAGGATCAGGGCCGCCCAGGCCTGGTCGACCAGGTGCCGGAGGCCGTAGACCGCGGCGAAGCTGGCGAGCAGCAGCGCCAGTCCGGCGGCGTAGCCCGCCCCGCCGTACAGGCCGGCGACCTTGCCCGCCTTCCGGCCCTCCTCCTTCACCTCGGCCTTGGCCAGCTCCACCTCGTTGCGCACCAGCCGCGTCAGGTCGCTGCTGATGTCACCGATCAGGTCCCCGATCGACGCTTCCCCGCCGTGTTCCGGCGCGGAGGCGGGCGGGGACGGGTCCTGCGGCCGGGCTCGGGCCGGCTCGGGCCGTTCCACGTGCGGGGACGTCATGGTCACCGCCCCCTGCCGGGCTGCCGGGTGCCCTCACCGCCGCGCGGTCCGGGCTGCGGCGTCGCGGGCGGCGGGGACGGCTGCGACCCGAACGACGACGGGGGCACCGGCGGGACCTGGGTCTCCGTCCTGGGCGCCGACGCGGGCACCGGCGGGACCTGGGCACCCGTCCGGGGCGCCGAGGCGGGTAACGGCGGGACGTCGGTCCGCTCGTCGACGGCGGGCCGCTCCTCCGTGGCCGTACCGCCGGCCGCGGTGACCCCCCGGCCCAGGCGGGACACGGCGAAACCGGCCAGCGCCGCGCCGGCGAGGAACAGTCCGGGGCGGCGGCGGGCGAAGTCCCGCACCCCGTCCAGGAGTTCGCCGGGGCCCTCCCGGTCGAGCCGGTCGGCGAGCGTCTGCCCGCGCTCGGCCACCTGGCTCACCAGGGAGGCGGCGGGCGACTCGGGCTTGCCGGTCTCGCTCATGTACCGCAGGTCCTCGGCCAGGTAGCGGATGTTGGTGGCCAGCCTCCGCACCTGTGTCCCGGTCTCCTCCGCAGCCTGCTCCCGCAGGCGCTCGTACAGGTCCCGGCCCCGTTCGGTGGTCTCCCGGAGCACGTGCTCCGCACCTTCCCGGGCCGTGCCCGCCACCTCCTGCCCCTTCTCCCGGACGACGTCCGCACCGTGCTGGGCGCCCTCCTGGGCGGTCCGGCCGGCCGCGGCCGCCTTGCCCTCCTGGCGGGGGCGTCCGAGTCCTTCGGTCCGGTCCATGGCTGTCCCTCCTCTGCACACCGCCGCTCGGCGGTGAGGTCGGAAACGGCCGCCGGGTACCCGCACCCCTGATCGAAACACTGCGGAATGAGCCTGTTCGAAACGGACCGGAACAATGACCGAAAGGCTCCATTCCGACCGTGCGTCCTGGGCGTGCGTCCTGGGCGTGCGTCTAGGCGAGCGGTTCGCTCAGCTCGACGGCGCGCAGGGCTGCCGCCAGCGCCCGTGCGTCGCCGACGTCGAGGGCCGTGTCGGCCAGTTTGATGACGTGTTCGTCGCCGTGCGCCGTAGCCCGCTCGAAGACCTCCTCGGCCGTCATCGTGGTGCCCGGCGGGTTCCGGGCGACCGGGTCGCGGGGCGCGTACATCGCGGTCACCGCCGCGGACGCCGTCCAGGCGGCTGCCAGGCTCGGTACCCACAGGGCGCGCGGGAGGGCGGGCAGGGTGCGCAGGACGGCGTTGGGTGCCGTGGCCGCGTGGACCAGCATCGTCGGCTCGCCGTGGCCGTGGGTGGCGTACCGGTGCGTGGCCGCCCGCACCAGCTCGGTGAGGCGGCGGTGTGCCTCCTCGGGGGTGGCGACCTCGGCCGCCCACACCGGCAGGCCCGTGACGCGTGCGAGCCGGTCGGGGAAGCCGCCGTCCTGTACGGCGACGGCCGGCACCGCGTCGAGGGCGGCGGCCGCACCGCCGGCGCCGGGCAGCGCGGCGATTCCCGCGACGGGGCGGTAGCGGGCGGCCCAGTAGCCGAGGCCGTGGGCGAGTTCGGTCAGCCGTGGTCCGGTGCCGCCGCCGGCCAGGAGGGTGCGCACGGCGTGACCCACCCGGATCACCGGGTGCGTCGCACCGCCGTACAGGCCGGGGAGGAGACGGGGCCACCACCGGGCCAGGACGTCGCGCCAGGGGCGCTCGGCGGTCTCGCGGCCGAAGTGGCCGATCCAGTCGGCGGCGCGGCGCGGCTCGCCCAGCGCGGCGCGCCAGTTCGCGGCCGTGACCGGCTCCACCGCGGACGGGAACTCCTCGAGCCTGCTCGTGTACAGGTCGACCCAGCGGTGCACGGAGCCCGCCCGCCCGTGCGCGGCGAGGGCCTCGACCGCCATCGGCGCGTGGTTGCTGAGCCGCCCGAGCCGCTCGGGTCCTGAGCGGTGCAGCCGTTGGAGCGCTTCGTCGAGGATGCCCGTGGTGTCTGTCGTCCGCATGAGGAGGACCGTAGGCGGGACGCCCCGGCGGCGTAACGGGCCGGGGGCGTAGGCCCTCGGTCCGGCACCGTGGTCCGGAGGTCGTGCGACCACCACGGCCGTGCGGACGGTGGTGCGGACGACGGTGCGGACCGGCGCACCACGCCGTGCCGGGAATGCGGACGTGCGGCAGCCTGTTGGTGATCATGGACCGACGAGGTCGAAGCGCGACCGTCGGGTGAAAGGGAAGGTGCTGGCCATGGGTGACCTGCTCCTCGTGCGGCACGGCGAGACCGAGTGGTCCCGGTCCGGGCAGCACACCAGCTGGACGGATCTGCCGCTCACCGACAGGGGGCGGGAGCAGGCGCGCGCGGTCGCCCCGCTCCTCGGGCGGGAGCCGGTGGGTGCCGTGTTCGTCAGCCCGATGCGGCGGGCCCGGGAGACCGCGGAGCTGGCCGGGCTGCACGAGGTGCGGGTCGACGCCGACCTGGGCGAGTGGGACTACGGCGGGTACGAGGGGATCACCACCGCCGACATCCAGCGCGACCGGCCCGGCTGGTTCCTGTTCACGGACGGTGTCGTCCCCGGGCCGGCCGAGCACCCGGGCGAGAGTCCGGAGCAGATCGGGGCGCGGGCCGACCGGATGCTGGCGAAGGCCCGCGCGGCGCTGGAGAGCACGGGGGAGGACGTGGTGCTGGTGGCCCACGGGCACTTCCTGCGGGTGCTGACCGCCCGGTGGCTGGGGCTGCCGGCGTCCGGGGGTGCGCTGTTCAGGCTCGGCACGGGGACGGTCAGCCGGCTCGGCACGGAGCACGAGCGGCCCGTCATCGCCAGCTGGAACGTCGCATGACGAACGAGCCCCACCCCGGATCGGGGTGGGGCTCGTCCTCCGGAGCGCCGGGCAGGCCTTGCACCTGCATCTCCCCGCAGGAAGCGGGACGTCTTTCCTTGGACCACCAACGCACGGCCGGGCACCGGGAGTTCCGGCGTCCTGCTCAAGATCGAGTGTACACCGGTTCGAGGGCCGGGGTGTCGGTGCCGTTCCGGCGGGGGTGTCACTGCCGTTCCGGCGGGGGTGTCACTGCCGTTCCGGTGGGGGGGTGTCACTGCCGTCTCGTACGCTCGGCCGGAGACGGTACGACCGGGAACGGCCGGGAAGGAAGTGCACCGTGACACGACCGCCGACCGCGGCGCAGCAGCGGGTGATCGAGGCCGCCGACCCGGTGACCGGACGGCTGCGGGGTACGGAGGCACAGCTCACCGCGCTGGTGAGGCGGGGGCTCGCCTTCCGGCATCCGCGCCCGCCGCACGACCACTTCCTGACACCCGCCGGGCATCGCGTGCGGCAGGGGGACGGGGAGCAGGAGCAGCAGCAGGAGGAGAAGGGGTCCGCGCCCGACGACGGCGGCGGCCCGTTCGCCGCGCGCGTCGGGGGTGAGGAGGCGGGCGGGTCCGGGCCCGCCCGGTTGCGGGAGGTGCACAGTGCCTGGCAGGGGCTGGTGGAGCTGCGGCGGATGACCAATCCTGACGGGTCCGTGGAGCGGCCGTGCGGCTGGGAGCGGACCCATCTCGTACGGGCCGCCGCGCTCGCCCTGGAGGCGGCCGGCCACCCGCCCGCCGTGGGCACGGAGGGCGCCGGCTACCGGGTACGGGCGACCCCGCAGCCGGAGGCCGTCTCGGTGCGGGAGCCGGACGTCCGCGCGCTGCGGGCCTGCGCGGTCACGCTGGAGCGCGCGGGGTGGCAGGTCGGCGAGCACGGCGACCCCCGTGGCGGTGCGCGCTACCTGCTGGCCTCGCCCCGCCGGGTGTGACTCGCCCCGCCGGGTGTGAGGGGGGCCGGCCGGCCCCCCTCCCCGGACCGCCCGCTAGCCCAGCGGGTTCAGCAGGTCCGCGTCCTCCTCGAAGGCGAACAGCAGCAGGTCCGCCATGGTGAAGGCGCCCGGGGCGTGCGACGGCAGGCTCGGGCGCCAGCCCGGGTGCTTCACGATGGAGGTGCGACTGCCCTCCATCGCGCGGTGGAAGACCTCGGCGACGAGGGTGCCGCCGACGCCGGTGAGCCGACCGGGGTGGCGCTCGTTCACCTCGGCCTCGCGCAGGACGTAGAACCACAGCGGGGTGTGCGCCAGCAGCTGCTCCCGCTCGGCGGGCGCCAGGCCGTCCAGCACCGCGCCGCCGTTCCCCCGCAGGATCTGGTCCTCCGTCAGCGGGGTGATGCCCATCTGTGCGGCGAGCTGCGGGCCGGTGGCGAGTTCGACCATGCCGGCCCTGGTGAGGTTGCGGAAGGCGAGGTTGCGCTGGACCGGGGGCGGCGCCGGGCGGCCCCGGCCGTCGAAGGTGCCGGTGGGCAGCGTGGCCAGCGGGTCGACGAGCAGGGTGTCGATGCGCTTGGCGACGTTGAACTCCGCCGCGGGCACGACCAGGTCGTCGCGGCCCGCCTCGCCGAAGTCGAAGAGCCTGCGCCAGTCGGCGATCCAGTTGCTCGGCAGCCGCAGCAGCTCGCCCGCGTTCGGGTCGTCGAGGTCGCTCAGGTCGCCCGGGTTGTTCGGGTCCGGGGCCGGGTTGAGGTTGCCCGCCGTGCCGCTGAACCGGAACAGCGTGCCGAGGGTGGCGGTCGGGCCGGGGCCGCCCGTGCGGAAGACACCGTTCCACTGGTAGGCCGTCCGCACCATGCTGTGCCCGAACCGGTAGGCGGCCACCGAGAACTCGATGGGCATGGTGGGGAGGTCGCCGGGGCGGGTACGGCCCGGTACCTCGAAGTGGCGGCGGCCGCGGGTGAAGACGCGGTGCACGATCTCCGGGTCGACGACGCGCGGCAGGAAGTCGGTGCGCAGCATCCACTGGTAGTGCTTCACCACCGTGTCCCGGGCGGCGTGGAAGAGCAGGGGCTCGGGCACGCCCCGTTCGGCGAGGCGGTCCATCACGCGGTTGTGGAAGCGGATGAAGGCGAGGTGCAGCTGGCCGACGGCGAGGTTCTCGTCGTTGCGGAGGTCCGGGACGAGGGGGGTGCGCTTGTCGGCGCGGGTGCCGCCCGCCGTCTCACCGGCGCGGGGCAGGTCGAAGCCCTTCTGGTCGGTGTTGGCGGGCGGGAGCTCCGGCGGGAAGGGCACGCCCAGCGTCGTCCCCATGGCGAGGTGGCCGTCGGGCTCGTAGAAGCGGGCGCTGCTGGAATGGTGCGGGCCCATGCCGTAGAGCGAGTCGAGGTCGAGGGCGGGGCTGCGGCCCTGCAGCAGGTCCTCGACCGGGACGGGCTCCCCGAGGCCCACCTGGGTGCGGTCGAGGGTCAGGTCGTGGTCGACGAACTGCCCCAGGTAGGTGTACCCCGCCGGTACCGCCGCGTCGGGGTCGTCGCCGCCCCCGCCGACCGTGGTCATGGCCTCGGCGAGCCTGGCCCGCAGTCCCTCGTCGAGCGGGATCCCCTTCTCGCCGAACCGGGAGAAACGGAAGGCCAGTTGCTGTTCGGCGGCGCTCGGTACGCGCGCGACCGCCCGGTTCCTGTCGAACTCCAGGATGCGTCCCTCGTCGACGACGTAGTAGCTCTCGCGATGGTGTCGATGCACCGTGTCCCCCTTCTGCCCCCGTATGCCGCCGTCGGGTACGACCGGACGGCGCAGAGTGTCCATACGGACGAATCCCTGCATCCTGACAACAAGGTACGTAACGCCACAAGTTCCCGATCACCGTCAATCTGGTGCACACGGCGCACATCGACGTACTGTGCCGCACACCGGCGCACAACGAGATCGCGCCGACGGGCGGGGTCGTCCGCGCCGGGCCCTCCCCCGTACGACGCCGGGCCGTTCGGGAACGGTGCCGTACCGGGTATCCCTCCCCTGGCACACTCCCCGACGCCGCGACCGCGCGCCCCGTGATCCTCCGGAGGCACCATGCCCCTTGCCCGCCGCGCCCTCCTGACCGCCCTCGCCGCGGGTTCCGCCGGAGCGGCCGTCACCCGCACCTCACCGGCCGTGGCGGACGTCCCGGCCGGTGCGCCCGCCGGGTACTCCCCCGCGACCGCGGCGGCCCGGCGGCTGCTGCCGCACCACTGGCGACAGCTCGAGTTCCGTACGGAGACGGCGGGGGCGGAGGGCGGACGCGACACGTTCCGGCTGTCGGGCCGCACCGGGCACATCACCGTCTCCGGCGACACCCCGGGCACCCAGCTGACCGGCCTCAACTGGTACCTGCGGCACGTCGCCCACGCCGACATCAACTGGGCCGGTGAGCAGACCGCCCTCCTCCCCCGCGAGCTGCCGGGCCCGGACGGCACCGTCACCCGCCGCGCGAACGTCCCGCACCGCTTCGTCCTCAACGACACGAACGACGGCTACACGGGCGCCTACCTCGACTGGCCGTACTGGGAGCGCGAGCTGGACGTGCTGGCGCTGCACGGCTACAACGAGGTCCTCGTCTACGCGGGCGCGGACGCGCTCTACCACCGGGTGTTCCAGGCATTCGGGTACGAGGACGAGGCCCTGCGGGAGTGGATCCCGGGGCCGGCCCACCAGCCGTGGTGGCTGCTGCAGAACCTGTCCGCGTTCCCGCACCCCGTCTCCCGGCAGCTCCTCGACGCGCGGGCCACGCTGGGGCGCCGGATCGCGGACCGGGTGCGGGAGCTGGGGATGACGCCGGTGTTCCCCGGTTACTTCGGGACGGTTCCGCCCGGTTTCGCCGAGCGCAACCCGGGGGCGCGCACGGTGGAGCAGGGCGAGTGGATGGGGTTCGCGCGCCCCGACTGGCTGGATCCGCGCACGGACCACTTCGCCGAGGTCGCCGCCGCCTTCTACCGGACCCAGGACGAGATGTTCGGCGGGCCGTCCACCCTGTACAAGATGGACCTGCTGCACGAGGGCGGCACCCCGGGCGACGTGCCGGTCGGGGACGCGGCGCGCGGCGTGGAGCGGGCGTTGCAGGAGGCGCACCCGGGAGCCGTGTGGGTGATCCTCGGGTGGCAGCACAATCCGCCGCGCGAGATCGTCGACGCCGTGGACAAGCGGCACATGCTGGTCGTCGACGGGCTCTCCGACCGCTTCCCGACCGTCGTCGACCGCGAGGCCGACTGGGGCGGCACGCCGTACGCGTTCGGCTCGATCTGGAACTTCGGCGGGCACACCGCGCTGGGCGCGAACACCCCCGACTGGGCGGAGCTGTACGAGAAGTGGCGCACGAAGGACGGCAGCATGCTGCGCGGCGTCGCGCTGATGCCGGAGGCCGCGGACAACAACCCCGCCGCCTTCGCCCTCTTCTCCGACCTGGCCTGGCGGGAGGGCGCACTGGATCTCCAGGAGTGGTTCACCGAGTGGGCGCACGCCCGGTACGGGGCGCGCGATCCGCACGCCGCGGCCGCGTGGGACGTCCTGCGCCGCACCGCGTACGGCACGACCCGCGTCGACCGGTGGAGCGAGGCCGCGGACGGCCTGTTCGGCGCCCGGCCGTCGCTGACCGTCGACCGCGCGGCCCGCTGGTCCCCGAGACGGCTGCGCTACGACTGGTCCGAGTTCGAGCCCGCGCTCACCGAACTGCTCCAGGTCGAGCCCCGGCTGCGCACGTCGTCCGCGTACCGCTGCGACCTCCTCGACGTCGCCCGCCAGGCCCTCTCCAACCGCAGCCGTGTCCTCCTCCCCGAGATCAGGACGGCGTACGAGGCCGCCGACCCCGACCGCTTCGACGAGCTCACCGGCGTCTGGATGGAGCTGGTGGACCTGCTGGACCGGCTGGTGGCCACCGACTCCCGGCACCTCGCGGGGCGCTGGGTGGCGGACGCGCGGGCGTGGGGCGCGAGCGACGGGGAGCGGGAGCGGCTCGCGTACGACAACCTCTCGCTGCTCACCGTGTGGGGCACGCGCGCCGGCGCGGACGCGGGACTGCGCGACTACGCCAACCGCGAGTGGGCGGGACTGGTCGGCGGGCTGCACCGGCTGCGCTGGGCCACGTACTTCGGGGAGCTGCGGGCCGCGTGGCGGGAGGACCGGGCGCCGGAGGCGATCGACTGGTTCGCCCTGGAGGACCGCTGGACCCGCGATCCGGGCGCCCTCCCGACCCGGACGACCGGTGACACGTACGCGGTCGCCACGGAGGTGCGGGACCGGCTGGCGGCCTTGTCCGCCCCGTTCGTCGCGTCCGCCTTGTCCGCCTCGTCCGCCGCGTCCGCCTCGTCCACGGCACAAAGGTGACCGCTGATCACACAGACCCCCAGAACCGGAACCGGAGGCCTCCGCCACCGCCACCACCTCCGTCGAACAGGCCGCCCCCGCCGTCGAGCAGGAGGGCGACGGCTGGAAGTACGACGCCTGCCAGGACTGGACGTGCGGCCGGTCAGCCCCGCCCGGTGAGGCCCGCCAGCCGCCGCGCCTCCGCCCGTGTGGAACGGGCGATCGCGTCCTCGTCCACGCGCAGCAGCCGGCCGTTCTCCACGATCTGCTCGCCGCCCACGAACGAGGCGGTGACCGGTGCGGCGGCGCCGAGGACGAGGGCCGCCACCGGGTCGGCGATCGAGGCGTGGGCGAGGGTGTCCATCCGCCAGAGCACCAGGTCGGCGAGTTTGCCGGGCTCCAGGGAGCCGAGCTCCCGTGACCGGCCCAGGACCTGGGCGCCGCCGTACGTGCCGAGCCGTAGCGCCCGGCGGGCGGTCAGCGCGGCCTCCCGGTGCGGGCCGAGACGGTTCACGAGGACGGCGTTGCGCAGCTCGGTGTGGAGTTCGCCGGACTCGTTGGAGGCGGTGCCGTCGACGCCGAGACCGACGGGCACGCCGGCCGCCAGCAGGTCCGGGACGCGTGCGATGCCCGCGGCCAGGCGGGCGTTGGACGAGGGGCAGTGGGCGACCCCCGTTCCCGTACGGGCGAAGGCGGCGATGTCGGAGTCGTTCATGTGGACGCAGTGCGCCATCCACACGTCCTCGCCGAGCCAGCCGGTGGACGCGAGGTAGTCGGTGGGGCCCATGCCGAACAGCTCGTGGCAGAACTTCTCCTCCTCCACGGTCTCCGAGCCGTGGGTGTGCAGCCGTACGCCTTTGCGGCGGGCCAGTTCGGCGCCCTGGGCGAGCAGGTCGGTGGAGACGGAGAAGGGCGAGCAGGGGGCGACGGCGACCTGGGTCATGGCGCCGAAGGAGGGGTCGTGGTGCTCGTCGACGGTCGCCTCGGTGGCGGCGAGCGCGCCGTCGAGGGTCTCGACGGCGAAGTCCGGCGGCAGTCCGCCGTCCTTCTCGCTCCGGTCCATCGAGCCGCGGGCGAGCGTGAAGCGGACCCCCATCTCGCGGGCGGCCCGGATGATCGCGCCGGACAGGTCGCCGGCGCCCTCCGGGAAGACGTAGTGGTGGTCCATGGCGGTGGTGACCCCGCCGCGGGCCATCATCGCGAGGGAGCCCTGGGCGGCCGCGTACGCCATCGGCTCGTCGATGCGCGCCCACATCGGGTAGAGGGCGACGAGCCAGTCGAAGAGGTTGTGGTCGGTCGCCAGGCCGCGGGTGAGCCACTGGTAGAAGTGGTGGTGGGTGTTGACCAGGCCGGGGGTGACGAGGTGGCCGCCGGCGTCGATGCGGCGGACGACGTGTCCCAGGCCCCCGGGCGCCCGGCCCGCGCCCACCGCCTCGATGCGGTCGCCGGCGAGGACGACGTACCCGCTCGCGTACTCGGTGCCGTCCGCGTCGACCGTCGCGACCGAACCGTTCTCGATGACGATGCGCCGGGTTGCCGCCATGGTGCGTCCTTCGCTCGGCCGGTCAGAGGTCGGTGAGGCCCACCGGGATGCGCGCCGCGCAGCCGTCCCGCAGGACGGTGGCCTCGATCAGGCCGTACGGGCGGTCGGCGGCGAGGTACACCTCGTTCGGGTTGTCCAGCCCGAACGGCTCCAGGTCCACCAGGAAGTGGTGCTGGTTGGGGAGCGAGAAGCGCACCTCGTCTATCTCGTCCCGCTCGTCGATGATCCGCGCGCCCATCGTGTACATGGTCTGCTGCAGCGACCGGGAGTACGTCTCGGCGAAGGCCTCCAGCAGGTGCCGCCTCGTCTCCTCGTACGAGGTGTCCCAGTCGGGCGTCTCCCGCGCGTCGTCCGTCCAGTTGAAGCGCCAGCGGCCGGAGACCCGGGTGGCCAGGATGCGGTCGCGCGTCTCCGGGAGCGTCGTGTACCGGTCCTTGACGTAGCCCTGGAACTCGGAGTCCGTCGAGTTCAGCACGGTCAGGTCCGTCAGGCCGGAGACGACCTCCCACCGGTCGCCGTCGTAGGTCACCTGGGCGAGCCGTGTCTCCCGGCCCGCGCGGACGAAGGAATGCTCCCCCGCCCCCTCCGAGGTGACGACGCGGTCCCAGGCGTACTCCTCGATCCGGACGCGGGCCCGGTGGATGTGCTCCTGGGAGGTGACGAAGTGGCGGGCGAGGTGGATGCCGAACTGTTCGGCGGAGTCGATGCCGTGCTCCCTGGCGAAGGCGAAGACGGTGTTCTTCATGGTGTCCGTCGGCAGGACGTGCGCGTTCGAGCCGGAGTGGTGGACCTCCTCCATGTCGCCGCCCAGCGACACCGAGACATCGAGGTCCTTGATGTGGTGGGTGGCGCCGTCCCGGACGATCCTGACGACACGGGTCCCGGCCTTGCCGTACTGGTTCTGTCCCAGCATCGTGGGCATGGAGCTAGCTCCCTCGGTAGACGGAGTAGCCGAACGGGCTGAGCAGCAGCGGTACGTGGTGGTGCTCGCCCGGTACGACGGCGAAGGTGACCGTCACCTCCGGGAAGAACGCCGGCCGCTCGGCGAAGTACGCCTCGACCGCGAAGTCGAGCCGTACGTGCGCGGTGCCCGCCGGCACGGCCGGGAGGTCCCGGCACCGGCCGTCCGCGTCGGTCGTGGCGCTGCCGAGTGCCCGCCAGTCCGCGGCACGGCCGCCGCGGGCCGCGAGGTGAACGGTGACACCCCGCGCGGGGCGGCCGACGCCGGTGTCCAGGATGTGGGTGGAGACGGTACTCATACGGCTGTCGGGTCCTCTGCTCTCGGGGCCTCTGCTCTCGGGTCCTCCGCTGTCGGATCCTCTGTGACGAGTCGGGTCAGGCGGATCCGGTTGATCTTTCCCAGTTCGGTGCGGGCGATCTCCCGCTCCTCCGCGGGGGTGTTGCCGAGCCGTCGCCCGAGCGCCTCCCGCAGCTGCTCGCCGGTACGGCCGGTGGCGCAGACCAGGAAGACGTGACCGAACTTCTCCTGGTAGGCCAGGTTCAGCCGGAGCATCTCGGCCTTGAGTTCCGCTGTGGCGTCGCCCATGCCGTGCTGCTCCCGGGCGGAGACGGCATCACCCTGCTCCGGGCGGCCGATCGGCGGGTGCCCGGCCATCGCCCGGGCCAGCTCCGCCGCCGTCAGCCCGGCCGTGGCGGCGTCGCTCGCGGCGAGCAGGCCGTCGACGGTGGCGTACGGGCGCCCGGCGAGCAGCCCGCGCCCCCACTCGGCCGAGGCGCACACCTCGTGGAGCGCGGTGGCCGCCGCGCGTTCCTCCAGGTCGTTGAACCGGGCGAGGCCCGGCGTCGAGGGACTCGAACTCACGGAGCCTCCACAGCCGTTCGCTTCCGTGGCTGCGGACAGCTAACGCCTCCGGCCGACGACGCGTCAACACTTTGTTGAAAAATCGGTGTTACGTCGTGTTGCACCGTGCTACGCCATGTCGCGGGAGGGTGCGCTCAGGCCTGCCGCTCCCGGTTCAGGTAGTTGTAGACGGTGAAGCGGCTCACGCCGAGGGCGGTGGCCACGGTCTCCACGCCGTGCCGCACGAAGAAGGCGCCGCGCGCCTCCAGTACCCGTACGACCTCCTGCTTGGCCCTGCGGTCCAGTTCGGACAGCGGCCGGCCGCGCTCGCGCTCCATCGTGGCGAGGATGCGGTCCAGCGACTCGGCGAGCTGCGGCAGGCGGACGGCCACGACGTCGGCGCCCGCCCAGGACAGCACGACGTCGTCGGGGCCGGCCTGTCCGGGCGGGAGCAGCTCACCGCCCATCGCGTCGACCAGCGGTTTGACGGCGCTGACGAAGGGGTCGTCCGTGTCGCCGGTCACCGGGGTCACTCCTCACCCGCACCGAGGACGTTGAGCTGGAGCGACACCCGGGTCGCGCCCGCGTCCAGGGCCTTGCGCAGCAGCGCGTCGACCGCGGCGAGCACCGCCTCGGAGCCGCCCTCCACGGTGTTGCCGAACGGTCCCACGTCGACGGCGTCCAGGCCCGCGCCCTCGACGACCTCACGGGCGACCAGGGCGTGCCGGGGCGGTTCGTCGAGATCGAAGGGCTCGGTCGTGAACTCCACCCTCAGCCGTCGCACACTGCCCCCAGACACCGTTCCGCCCGGGTCCTCGCCCGGTCCGGCGGCCCCTGCCCGTCCGCCTCGGGGCGACCCTAGCCGACCCGGGGCGCCTCGGGTCGGCGCGCGCCGTGCGTACACAAACAGGCGTATCCCCTATACGAAACGCTCAAATCCTGCTCTGAAGACGCGCCGTAAGGCTTCAACCACCGCCGGGCGCGGGCATATTCGCGTCACACGGGGCCCGCCGGCACGGGGGCGGCGGGCCCCGGCCACGAGGAACGGGGGCCCTGGACAGCGGTGCGGCGAAGCGGCTCGCACGGCTCGCGCCGTGCGGGGTCGCACCGCTGCGGGTGAGGGCCCCGCGCCGCCGTGCCCGGCCGCCGAGCCTGTCCCGCCT
>NZ_JAVRHI010000290.1:0-8632 GCF_034105845.1 Streptomyces sp. CRN 30
GCCGGCCCCGCGCCGTCCTCATCGCCGGCCCCGGCGCCGCCGCCACCCACGCCGCCGACCTCCTCGGCACCCTCGCCGGCCCCGGCAGCCCCGTCACCCGGCTCGCCCCCAGCGGCGTCGCACCCGCCGCGGGCGCCCTGCGCTGGGACCTCCCCGGCTGGGCGGGCTCCGTGGACCTGCTGCTGATCGCCACCCCCGACGGCGCCGAACCGGGCCTGTCCCTCCTCGCCGAGTCGGCCTACCGGCGCGGCTGCACCGTCGTCGCCGTGGCCCCCGACCGCTCCCCGCTCAGCGAGACGGTCAGCGGCTCCCACGGCCTCTTCCTGCCGATGGCGACCGCCCCCTACGACCAGGACGAACCCCTCGCCGGCTCCGCCCCCGGCGTCCTGTGGGCGCTCCTCACCCCCCTCCTCGCCCTGCTCGACCGCACCGGTCTGCTCACCGCGCCGCCCGACGCCATGGAGAAGGTCGCCGACCGCCTCGACCAGGTCGCCGAACGCTGCGGCCCCGCCATCGCGACATACAGCAACCCCGCCAAGACCCTCGCCTCCGAACTGGCCGAGGCCCTCCCCGTCGTCTGGACCGAGGGCACCTCCGCCGGACCGGCCGGCCGCCGCTTCGCCGCCGCCCTCGCCGAACTCGCCGGCGCCCCCGCGCTCGTGGCCGAACTCCCCGAGGCGCTCGCCGCCCACAACGCGCTCCTCGCCGGCCGCCTCGCCGCCGGGGCCGACCCCGACGACTTCTTCCGCGACCGCGTCGAAGAGGGACCCGCCCTGCACGCGCGCGTGGTGCTGCTCCGCGACCGGCCCCTCGACGGCCTCACCGCCGCCCCCGCCGCCCGCGACCTGGCCCTCGGCCACGACACCCCCATCAGCGAACTGGAACCCGGGGCCGGCGCCGAGCTGGAGACCCTCGCCGAACTGATCGCCATCACGGATTTCTCCGCCGTTTACCTGGCGCTCGCCTCCGGCGCCTGATCTCGTACGTACTGATGTTCCGCGCGGGACAGTCCGTGTCCCGTACGCGACATCAGCGCGGGACACGGGCGCACGCCTGTGCGCACTCCCGCGCGGGACACGGGCGCACGCCTGTGCGCACTCCCGTGCGGGACACGGACGTACACCCGTGTGTACGCCCGCGCGGGCACCGTCCGCGCACCCGCACCGCACCACCCCGCCCGGACCGCACCACCCCGCCGGACCGCGCGACCCGTACGAACCGAAGAACCGGCAGAGAGAGCCCATGGACCGCCTCGACAACACCGTCCGCCCCTACGCCTGGGGTTCCACCACCGCGATCCCCGCCCTGCTCGGCACCGAGCCGACCGGCGAACCCCAGGCGGAGATGTGGATGGGCGCCCACCCGGGCGCCCCCTCCCGCACCGGCCGCGGCACCCTCGACGAGGTCATCGCCGCCGACCCCGAGCACGAACTGGGCGCCGCCGCGGTCGCGAGGTTCGGCCCCCGGCTGCCCTTCCTGCTCAAGCTCCTCGCCGCCGGCGCCCCGCTCTCCCTCCAGGTCCACCCCGACCTCGACCAGGCCCGCCAGGGCTACGAGGACGAGGAGCGGCGCGGCATCCCCGTCGACGCCCCCCACCGCAACTACAAGGACGCCAACCACAAGCCCGAACTCATCTGCGCCCTCACCGAGTTCGACGGCCTGTGCGGCTTCCGGGACCCGGAGGAGGCCGCCGCCCTTCTGGACGGCCTCGGCGTCGCCTCCCTCAAGCCCTACGCCGACCTGCTGCGCGCCCGTCCCGAGGACGCCGCCCTGCGCGAGGTGCTCACCGCCGTCCTCACCGCCGACCCGGACGACATGGCCCGTACGGTCACCGAGACCGCCGCCGCCTGCGCCCGCCTCGGCGGGGCCTACGCGCCCTACGCCGACATCGCCCACCACTACCCCGGCGACCCCGGCGTCCTCGCCGCGCTGCTCCTCAACCACGTCCGGCTCCTGCCCGGCGAGGCCCTCTACCTGAGCGCGGGCGTCCCGCACGCCTACCTGAGCGGCCTCGGCGTCGAGATCATGGCCAACTCCGACAACGTCCTGCGCTGCGGCCTCACCCCCAAGCACATCGACGTCCCCGAGCTGCTGCGCATCGTCCGCTTCGAACCCGCCGGCCCCGGCGTCCTCCGCCCCGAGGCGTCCCCCGACGGCGAAGAGGTCTACGACACCCCCATCGACGAGTTCCGCCTCTCCCGCCATGTCCTCGCCGACGGCGCCGCCCCGCACGACGTGACCCGCCCCGCCCCGCAGATCCTGCTCTGCACCGCCGGCACCGTCCGCGCCGGCGACCAGGAACTCACCCCCGGCACCTCCGTCTTCGTCCCGGCCGGCGAGAAGACCGAAGTGTCCGGAGAAGGCACGGTATTCCGCGCCACCGTCCGCGTCTGATGTCCTTCTGACGCGAACACGGCAGCCCGGTCCGGCCCACCACCGCCCGACCGGGCTGCAACAATGACCCACCGCAAAGGACGGGCAAAGCCGGTCACCGGACGAGCCCGAGCGGCAGACGCGGGCAGACGGCACGCGTAGGCAGACGGAGAGCGAAGGGACAACGCGACACATGAGCGCGTCAGGCGGAACAAAGGCGATCGTGGCGGCACTGGGCGCCAACCTGGCCATCGCGGTATCGAAATTCGTGGCGTTCCTCTTCAGCGGCTCCTCGTCGATGCTCGCCGAATCCGTGCACTCGCTCGCGGACTCCGGCAACCAGGCGCTGCTCCTCGTCGGCGGCAAGCGCGCCCAGCGCGAGGCCACCCCGCAGCACCCCTTCGGCTACGGCCGCGAGCGCTACATCTACGCCTTCCTCGTCTCCATCGTCCTCTTCTCGGTCGGCGGCATGTTCGCCCTCTACGAGGGCTACGAGAAGATCAAGCACCCCCACGAGCTGGAGCACTGGTACTGGCCGGTGGGCGTCCTCGTCTTCGCGATCATCGCCGAGGGCTTCTCCTTCCGGACGGCCATCAAGGAGTCCAACACCCTGCGCGGCAAGCAGTCCTGGGCCCAGTTCGTCCGCCACGCCAAGGCCCCCGAACTCCCCGTCGTCCTGCTGGAGGACTTCGGCGCCCTCGTCGGCCTGGTCCTCGCCCTCGGCGGCGTCGGCCTCGCCCTCGGCACCGGCAACGGCGTCTGGGACGGCGTCGGCACCCTCTGCATCGGCATCCTGCTCATCCTGATCGCCCTCGTCCTGGCCGCCGAGACCAAGTCCCTGCTGCTCGGCGAGGCCGCCGGCACCGAGGCCGTCCAGCGGATCGAGACCGCGATCGTCGCCGGCTCCACGGTCACCGGCGTCATCCACATGCGCACCCTCCACCTCGGCCCCGAGGAACTCCTCGTCGCCGCCAAGATCTCCGTACGCCACGACGGCACCGCCACCGAGATCGCCACCGCCATCGACGCCGCCGAGACCCGCATCCGCGAGGCCGTCCCGATCGCCCGCGTCATCTACCTCGAACCCGACATCTACAGCGAGGCCGAAGCGGCCAAGGGCCCCGACCGCGAGGCCACCCCCGGCGGCCCCGCCGCGTCACCGGCCGGCCACTGACCCGACCCCGCCCCACCGCGCCCGTACGCCCCTCCGGCGTACGGGCGCCGCCGTTAAGCGACCATGAAAACGACCATGATCGACCGGAACTGTACGGAGGCGGACTGGGGACGGCGGGGGCCACCGGTGTAGCTTGGGACGGAGCCAGACGTCGCTGCTGATGGCGGTCGGGCGGTCCCGTCGCGGACCGGCCGAGGGAGAGAGGGCCTCCGACGGACTGTGCTGCGCGTACGCGGGCATGCCTGTGTCCTCCTCGGGCACCCCTGTGTCCGCCGCCGCGCAGACCAGCCGAACCCACCTCGATCCGAACCCGAGGAGCAGCCCGTAATGACGACTGTCGACAACCGGCAGGACTTCAAGGTCGCCGACCTCTCCCTGGCCACTTTCGGCCGCAAGGAGATCACCCTCGCCGAGCACGAGATGCCCGGCCTCATGGCGATCCGCGAGGAGTACGCCGAGGCCCAGCCCCTCGCCGGCGCCCGCGTCACCGGCTCCCTGCACATGACCGTGCAGACCGCCGTCCTCATCGAGACCCTCGTCGCCCTCGGCGCCGAGGTCCGCTGGGCCTCCTGCAACATCTTCTCCACCCAGGACCACGCCGCCGCGGCCATCGCCGTGGGCCCGAACGGCACGCCCGACAACCCGCAGGGCATCCCGGTCTTCGCCTGGAAGGGCGAGACCCTGGAGGAGTACTGGTGGTGCACGGAGCAGGCGCTGACCTGGCCGAACAGCCCCACCGGCGGCCCGAACATGATCCTCGACGACGGCGGTGACGCCACCCTCCTCGTCCACAAGGGCGTCGAGTACGAGAAGGACGGCAAGGTCCCGTCCGTCGACACCGCCGAGAACGACGAGCACCGCGTCATCCTCGAACTCCTCAACCGCACCATCACCGACGGCTCCCAGAAGTGGACCCAGCTGGCGTCGGAGATCCGCGGTGTCACCGAGGAGACCACGACCGGCGTCCACCGCCTGTACGAGATGCACCGCGACGGCACCCTCCTGTTCCCGGCGATCAACGTCAACGACGCCGTCACCAAGTCGAAGTTCGACAACAAGTACGGCTGCCGCCACTCGTTGATCGACGGCATCAACCGCGCCACCGACGTCCTGATCGGCGGCAAGACCGCGGTCGTCTGCGGCTACGGCGACGTGGGCAAGGGCTGTGCCGAGTCCCTGCGCGGCCAGGGCGCCCGCGTGATCGTCACCGAGATCGACCCGATCTGCGCCCTGCAGGCGGCGATGGACGGCTACCAGGTCACCACGCTCGACGAGGTGGTTGACAAGGCCGACATCTTCGTCACGACGACCGGCAACAAGGACATCATCATGGCCTCGGACATGGCCAAGATGAAGCACCAGGCCATCGTCGGCAACATCGGCCACTTCGACAACGAGATCGACATGGCCGGCCTGGCGAAGATCGACGGCATCGTCAAGGACGAGGTCAAGCCCCAGGTGCACACCTGGACCTTCCCCGACGGCAAGGTCCTGATCGTGCTCTCCGAGGGCCGCCTGCTGAACCTGGGCAACGCCACCGGCCACCCGTCGTTCGTGATGTCCAACTCCTTCGCGGACCAGACCCTGGCCCAGATCGAGCTGTTCACCAAGCCCGACGAGTACCCGACCGACGTCTACGTGCTGCCCAAGCACCTCGACGAGAAGGTCGCCCGCCTCCACCTCGACGCCCTCGGCGTCAAGCTGACCACGCTCCGCCCGGAGCAGGCCGACTACATCGGCGTGAAGGTCGAGGGCCCGTTCAAGCCGGACCACTACCGCTACTGAGCCCCGGCTCCCCACCGGCCGCGGACGCGTCCGTGCACTGACGCGTCCCCGGCCGGCAGGTCCACCGAGACAGGCCCCCGCACCCCCGTGCCGGGGGCCTGTCCCATGGACGGACCAGCAGCGCCGGACCAGCCCGTCACGACCCAGGACCCCCATGCCCACCGGCCGGTATTCGCTTCACGACCCGCACGATCACACCCCCCTCGCCGAAGAGCACTTCCAGTGCGCACCCGGCCCGTCCGGATGGCGCTACGTCTCCCGGTCACTCACACCCGACGGCAACCACAGCGGCTCCGTCGACCTCGCCCTCGACGGACTCGGGCGCCCGATCCGTCTCGAACTCCGTGCGACCGACTGGCAGGTACGCGGCGCCGCCGTCGACGGCGTCACCTGGGTCCGCTCCGACCTCACCGGAGCTCACGCCACCGAAGGCAATGTGCGCGCCCACGCCTTCACCGGCACCTCCCCGGCCTTCCTCGTCGCCACCGCCCGTCTCCTGCGCCTCACCCCCTCCGCGACATCCACCCGGGTACGCCTCGTCGCCCTCTCCGAACCGGTCCTCGCCCCCCGCACCGTGGACCAGTCCTGGGCCTTGCTGAAAAGAGAAGCACACGCCACTGACAGTGGCCCCCTGACCGTGGACGAGTACCAGGTCACAGCCCTGGACACCGGCGAGCAGCACACCGTGCACCTCGCCGGCGACGTGGTCCTGGCGGCCCCGGGCATCGAACTGGAGGAGCTTCGGTCGCCGCCGTCCGTCTTTCCCTGACCGTTCAGGCGCGCTTAGGCGGGCGGCACGAAACCCGTGCCGGAAGGTCCGTCGGCGTCACCGCCGGTCCCCGCGCCGTCCGGGGCCGGCCACGCACCGGCGGACCCGGCGGCCGGCGACGGCGGCACGGCGGGTGGCGACGACGGCATGGCGGACGGAGTCGTGGCCGGCGGGGCGGCGTCGTACGGAGCAGCCGTGGGCGGGACCGCCGGAGCCGCGTACGGCCCGGCAGCCGGACCCGGCCCGGACGAGGCGTGTGACAGGGGAGAGGCGGGAGACGTGGGAAACGTGGCGGGACCTGGCCCGAAGGCCCGGCGGGCCTCCCGAGCCTGCCGCTCCTGCACCACAGCCGCCAGATAGGCCGCCGCCGGCACGCCCTGCGGCACCGGAGTGCCCGTACTGGCCGCGACGTCGGCCGCCAGCCGCCCCGCCATCGCCTGACCCACCTGCGGGTCCAGCTGCCGCATCCGCGTCAGGTACTGCCGGACGGCCAGCCACAGATGGTCCGGCACCGCCGACAGATCGAGCTCGGCGAAACGACCCGACAGCCACGGCGGAGGCGGCGGCACGAAACCGCCGGGCGCCGTCGGCACCCGCTCCCGGACGACGAGCGTGCCCGCGAAGACGTCACCGACCCGCCGTCCGCGCGCCGACACCAGAGAGGCGATGCAGGCCACGACCCCGAACGTCATGAGGATCTCGATCACGCCGAGGAGCCCGCGCACCAGAGCGTGCCGGAACCGGATCGGCCCGCCGTCGTCCCGCACCACACGCAGTCCGCACGCCATCTTGCCGAGCGACCTGCCGTGGCTGAGCGTCTCGACCGCGATCGGCCCGCCCACCAGCAACAGAACGAAGGCCGCGATCGACAGCGCCGTCTGCGCCGCCACGTCGAGCGACGCGGTCGCGGCCACCAGCGCGATGGTCACCGCCACGTAGACGGCCACAGCGACCGCCAGGTCGAGCAATACGGCCAGCGCCCTGCTGGGCAGTCTCGCGGGGCGCAGCTCCAACGCCACCGCCTCGCCGGTCACCAGCTCACTCACGCCCGTCGCCCTTCCCCTGACCTGCCCTCGACACGGCCAGTCTGCCAAGCTGAGCATGCATCGCGCCCCAGTACGACAAGCTGATCCACGACGAGCCCGCCGACGACAGCCGAGGAGCAGGCACACCGATGGACCTCGACGTCTTCGTCTCCGCCCACCGCGCGGAGTGGGACCGCCTCGATGCCCTGCTCAAGCGCCAGCGCCACCTCACCGGTGCCGAGACCGACGAACTCGTCACCCTCTATCAGCGCACGGCCACCCACCTGTCGCTGATCCAGTCCAGCGCTCCCGACCCGCAGCTCACCGGACGGCTCAGCCAACTGGTGGCACGCGCGCGTGCGGCCGTGACCGGCACCCGCACAGCGTCATGGCGAGACGTCACCCGTTTCCTCACCCACGGTTTCCCGGCCGCCGTCTACAAGGCACGCCACTGGTGGGTCCCCACCGCGCTGCTGTCCACGGCCGTCGCGGCCCTGCTGGGCTGGTGGATCGGTACGCACCCCGAGGTGCAGGCCACCATCGCGGCCCCGAGCGAGCTGCGCGAGATGACCCGCCCCGGCGGCCAGTACGAGGCGTACTACTCGACCCATCCGGCGACCTCCTTCGCCGCTCAGGTCTGGACGAACAACGCCTGGGCCGCGGCCCTCTGCCTCATCCTGGGCGTCTTCCTCGGCCTCCCGGTGATCTGGATCCTCTTCCAGAACATGCTCAACCTCGGTGTCGGCTTCGGCTTGATGTCCTCGGCCGGCCGCCTCGACACGTTCCTCGGCCTCGTTCTCCCGCACGGTCTGCTGGAACTCACAGCGGTGTTCGTGGCCGCGGGCACCGGCATGCGTCTCGGCTGGACCCTCGTCGACCCCGGCCCGCGCACGCGCCGCGCGGCACTCGCCGAAGAAGGCAGAGCGGCCATCGGCATGGCGATCGGCCTCGCCCTGGTCCTGTTCGTCTCCGGGGCCATCGAAGGCTTCGTCACCCCGTCCGGCCTCCCTACCTGGGCCCGCCTCACCATCGGCGTACTCGCGGAACTCGCCTTCCTCGCGTACGTCTATGTCCTGGGCGGCCGAGCCGCTCGCGCAGGTGAGACGGGTGATGTGGAGGCCGCCGAGCGAAGCGCCACGGTGCCCACGGCCGCCTGATGTGCGCTCGGGCCCGGTGAACTGCTAATCTCCTCTTCGCCCCACAAGAGCCGTTGACACGGAAGGCGCGGGGAGGTAGATTCGAACAGTTGCCTGCTGGTGGCTCAGCCCCGAGGCGACTGGGATAGTCTGTCGGCTTCACGACTCGATTGAAGTTCGAAGAAGCCCCGATGAAATCGGACACGGATCGCCGGTCAGACCGGCCGAAAACTTCTGATAAAGTCGGAACCGCCGGAAAGGGAAACGCGAAAGCGAGAACCTGGAAAGCACCGAGGAAATCGGATCGGAAAGATCTGATAGAGTCGGAAACGCAAGACAGCAAGACAAGCAGGACCGAAGGGAAGCGCCC
>NZ_JAVRHI010000291.1:0-9564 GCF_034105845.1 Streptomyces sp. CRN 30
GCGGCGGCCGCGGCGACCCGCACGGCCTGCGCGAAGTCCTCGGGGTCGGCGAGGCGCTCGGCGAGCACGTCGGGCGCGCCGACCAGCCCGACGTGGACGACGAGGGTCTCCGGCGGCAGCGCGGCGGCCGGGACCAGAGGCAGCGGCCCGGCGCCCAGTTCACGGCGGAGCAGCAGCGCGCCGGTGGCGACCTCTCCCCCGCCGCCCGAGCCGAGCAGCGTCGCCCCGGCGGCCAGCGCCGGTACCCGCGCGGCGGTCAGCGGCGCGGGTACCGGGGTGGCGGCGTACGAGGTCACCCTTCGATCATCACACCCCGGCGCCGCTGAACGGCACGTAGGCGTGCTCGTAGCCGAAGTAGCCGGGCCCGGCCAGGGCCAGCCCCTCGGGGGTGCGCCAGCGCGGGTCGCAGGGCACGCCGAGGACGCTGACCCTCAGTCCGTAGCGGAGGGTCTCGGTGGTGACCGGCTCACCGGAGTCGGTGTCCAGGACACAGATCAGGTCGGGGACGCTGACCACGACCTCGCCGTCCCGGGCGGCGACCAGGTTCTCGTTCTGGAACGACAGCTCCAGCTCCGCGCCGGTGTCCGCGTCGAGACCGGCGATCCGCGCGGTGCCGCGGGCGAAGCCGCCGCTGGTGGTGCGCCGCACGTCGACGGTCTTGCCGGTGAAGACGGTCCGGCCGCCGAGCACGCCGGCCGCCGCGGCGACGGGGTCGTCGTGGCCCTCGCGGGCCTCGCGGATGGCGCGGCCCACCTCCTCGCACAGGGTGAGGGTGCCGCGTACGAGGTGGTCCTTGGCCTGGCGGCCGGTGAGGGCGTACAGGCTCACCGCGGCGCTGCATCCCATCTCGACCGTGGCGGCGCGGGCGAGCCGCTCCGCCCAGGCGTTGGTGCCGGTGCGCAGGGTCACGGAGTTGCCGCGTTCGTCGGCGAGGGCCATCGGGGAGGCCCGGACACCGCCGAGGGTCGGCAGCAGCATCTGCAGCTCGGGGAAGGCGCGGCCCATGCCGTCGGCGTCGATCAGCGGGACGCCGGCCTCGGCGGCGGCGACCAACGGCGACATGGAGTTCAGCCCGCCCGCCTCGATCGAGACGGTGTGGGTGGCCTTGCGGCCGAGGAGTTCCTCCAGGGCGCGCATCGCCCCGAGGATCTCGTCGCCGGACGGCAGCTTCTCCAGCATCACGGTGGGCGCGCCCATGAAGGCGGTGGGTATCACCACGGCGTCGTCGCCGATCTCGTCGACGTCGACGAGGGTGACCGGTCCGTGCCGCCTCAGGGCCTGCTGGGCGAGGAGGCGGCCGACGAACGGGTCGCCGCCCCCGCCGGTGCCGAGCACGGCGGCACCGCGGGCCAGGTCGGGCAGGTTGTCGGCGGTGATCTCACGCATCGTGGCCTCCCAGGCTCAGCTCTCCGACGGCCTTGACGCGGATCCGGGTGGCGTTGCCCGGCAGGTAGGCCAGCGGTACTTCCTCGATGTCGACGATGTCGACCGATCCCGGCCGGGCGCCCGCGGCGACGGCCCGGTCGACGGCTTCCTGGCGGGCCTCGTCGAGTACGGCGTCCCGGGCGCCCGGCACGACCGAGTAGACCCGGTCGACCTCGCCGCCGACCTGGGCGATCGCCGCGCCGATGGCGTTGGCGACGGCGAAGTGGTCGGGGCGGACGACCTCGGAGGCGCCCTGGAGGTCCTCGGGGACCAGGATGCTGCCGCCGCCGACGGCGACGACGGGCACGGGTTCGGCGGAGGCCCGCATCCGGTCGACGACCTCGGCGAGCCGGTCGTCGATGACGCGGAGGGCGGTGTCGACCACGTCCCGGTCGAGGTGGGCGACGAGCGAGCGGTCGCCGACGTCGGCGCGGCCGCCTGCCACGGCGACGTCGGTCGCGGTCAGCCGGGTGCCGCCGAAGACGAGGGCCTCCTGGGCGAGTCGGTAGCCGACGCTGGCGGGTCCGACGGCGGTGCCGCCCGCCTGTCGCAGGACGTGGCTGCCGCCGCCGATGCCGACGGACAGCACGTCGGGCATGCGGAAGTTGGTCTGCACACCGGCGACGCTGACGTCGGTGGACGCCTCGCGCGGGAAGCCGTTCTGCAGGATGCCGACGTCGCTGGTGGTGCCGCCGATGTCGACGACCGCGCAGGAGGGCAGCTTCGACAGGAACGCGGCGCCGCGCATGGAGTTGGTGGGGCCGGACGCGAAGGTCGCCACCGGGTAGCGGCGGGCGTAGTCGACGTCCATCAGGGTGCCGTCGTTCTGGCTGAGGAAGACCGGCGCGTCGATGCCGGCGTCGGCGACGGTGCGGGTCAGGCCGGTGGCGACCTGGTCGGCGAGGCCGCGCAGGGCGGCGTTGACGACGGTGGCGTTCTCCCGGCCGAGCAGCCCCATCCGGCCGATCTCGTGGGAGAGGCTGACCGGGGCGCCGGGCAGTTGCTCCGCGATGATCTCGGCGGCGCGGGTCTCGAACTCGGCGTTGACCGGCGAGAAGACCGAGGAGAGCGCGAAGGAGCCGGCGCCGGCGGCGACGGCCCGGTCCAGGACCGCCCGGAACTCGGCCTCGTCGAACGCGGCGATGGGGCTGCCGTCGTACTCGTGGCCGCCGTGGCACAGGTAGCTGTGCCCGCCGATGGCCGTGACCAGCCGGTCGGGCCAGTCGACCAGCGGGGGCAGCGCGCGGGTGGCGGGCAGGCCGAACCGGATGGCGGCGGTGGGCGTGAGGCGTTCGCCCTCGACGAGGGCGTTGATGAAGTGGGTGGTGCCGATCATCACCGCGTGGACGGCCGCCGGGTCGAAGCCGGTGGCCCGCTTCAGGTCGGCGAGGGCGGTGACGATGCCGCCGGTGACGTCGGCCGTGGTGGACGCCTTCACGGCGCCCAGCACCCGGTCGCCGTCGATGAGGACGGCGTCCGTGTTGGTGCCGCCCACGTCGATGCCCAGTCGGAGCATGGTGGGTGTCCTGCCTTTCTCTTGTCGGCCGGCCCGGCCGGGGTGGGGCCGGGTGTCAGGCGGTGGTGGCGCCGGGGGCGGCCCGGCGGGTCGGTGCGGTGCCCACGCCGCGGACCAGGCCGAGGCGGGCCGCCGCGACGTAGAGCACGAAGGCGACGACGACCGAGTTGATCGACGGCAGACCCCAGTGGACGTACTTCCCGACGAAGGCGGCGACGGCCCAGACCACGAGGCTCGCGGGGACCCACAGAGGTGAGGTGGCGGGGAGTTCGCCCGTGGCCCGGGTCTCGTCCAGTCTGGACCGCCAGGTCCTGACGGCGAAGTACTCGGCGACCATGATCCCGGCGATCGGCGGGAACAGGACGCCCAGCAGGTCGAGGAAGTCGGTGAAGCTGTCCAGGACACCGGCCGCGCCCAGCACGGAGCCGAGGACGCCGACGACGACGGTGACGGCCCCGCGGTGCAGGCGGCGGCCGAAGGTCTGGTCGGCGAAGGTGACGACGCCGAGCGAGGCCGCGTACAGGTTCCAGTCGTTCACCTTGACGGTGGCGGCGACGATGATCAGCGTGCCGAGGAAGCCGGAGGTCGAGGTGACGATGGCGATGACGTCGCTGGTGCGCAGGGCGAGCGCCAGGAGCACGCCGATCAGCCCGATGACGTACTCGCCGACGGTGATGCCGACGACGGTCTGCTTGACGACGTCCTTGGCGCTGCGGTTGAAGCGGCTCATGTCGGGGGTGATGACGGCGCCGACTATGAAGCCGCCCGCGACGATGGTGGTGCCCTGGAGCAGGGAGAGCGGCGGTCCGGCGGGCTCGGCGGAGGTCAGCGCGCCGAGGTCGTGCCTGGACAGTTCGACGGCGATCGACCAGCCGGCCATGACCAGGAAGGCGGGGACGGTGATGTAGGCGGCCCAGGCCATCGAGCCGACGCCGTACACGACGACGGCGGTGATGATCAGGCCGACCACCAGGGCCCACCCCCAGGAGGGCAGGAAGCCGACCAGTTCGACCAGGCCGTCGGCGGAGACGGCGTTCTGGATGCCGAACCAGCCGACGGCGCTGATGCTGATGGCGAGGCCGATCAGGGAGGCGCCGGCCGCGCCGAAGCCGGTCCAGCGGGCCAGCAGTGAGGTGGAGAGACCCTCGCGCTGTCCGGCGATGCCGGTGAAGATCGTCATGATCTCCAGGATCACGGCGCCGAGCGTGATGGCGAGGACGGCGTTCCAGAAGGTCATGCCGAAGCCGAGGGTGGCGCCGATGAGGAAGCTCGCCAGTGTGGAGAGCTGGCCGAAACGCTGGGTGGCGACGGAGAACCAGTGGAACCGGGCCGATTTCGGCACCCGGGCCAGCACGTGGTCGTCATGGACACCGTCGTCGTGGACGTCATCGTCGTGGACGTCGTCGTCGTGGACGTGACCGGCGGGGGCGGGGTCGTCGGGGACCCGGTCGGCATGGCTGGAACCGGACGACGACGAGCCTGAGGTGGACGCCATGAGGACTCCAGGGGGCAGGCGGGGACGGGGCGGGGGACGGCCGTGTGCGGGGGCGGTGGGGCGAGACTAGGCCGCCCGTCACGCCCGGTCACCGTGCGCAGGGCACCGCCGCGCGGCGTTGACGGTGCACTGTGCACAGCGGGGAATCGGCCACCTGGCCGCCGGTACGTGCCAGGCGGTGCGGGGTGCACGGCCGGCGGGGTCGGGCTGTGCGGACCGCACCTTGTGGGCGCCCGGCGCGGCGCGAAGGGTGGGCGCACTCCCCGTCACCCCTTGGAGGTGCTGTGAAGCTCACGGTCGTGCTCCCCGTCATCACCGACGCGTTCACCGAAGAGGTCCGCGAGGAGGTGGGCGCCTGGGCCGCGCCGGGCACGGAGGTCGAGGTCCGCCGGATCGCGCGCGGTACCGCGTCCATCGAGTCCGAGTACGACGAGGCGCTGGCCGCGCCCGGCATCCTCGACGCGGTCCGGGAGGCCGCCGAGGACGGCGCCGACGCGGTCTTCGTCAGCTGCTTCGGCGACCCCGGGGTGCAGGCGGCGCGGGAGATCGTGGACATCCCGGTGGTCGGTGGGTTCGAACCGGCCGTGCTCACCTCGCTGGCGCTGGGCGAGCGGACCGGCGTGGTCACCGTCCTGCCGAACGTGCTGCCGATGCTGCACGGTCTGGTCCGGCGCTACGGGCTGACCGAGCGGGTCGGTCCGATCCGCGTCGTCGACATCCCGGTCCTGGACCTCGACGCGGGCGACCGGCTGCTGGACGCCCTGGCGGAGCAGGCCCGTGCGGCGGTGGCCGCGCGGGAGGCCGACGTGATCGTGCTCGGCTGCACCGGGATGCTGGGCGTGGCCGCGGCGCTCCAGGAGCGGCTGGCCGCGGAGGGCGCGTTCGTCCCTGTCGTGGACCCCACGGGTGCTGCGATCATGTGGCTGGAGTCGCAGGTGCGGCTCGGGGTGCGGCCCAGCCGTACGACGTACATGCCGCCCCGCCCGAAGGACCGTATCGCCTGACCCGTCCCCCTCTCCCCCTTCTCATTCTCCTCCTCCCTGGAGTCGCATCCATGGCCTACGACGTCGCCGCGGTCCGCGCGCGCGTGCCCGCCCTGAAGTCCGGTACCGCGCGGTTCGACGCGCCGGGCGGTACCCAGACCCCGCAGCCGGTGATCGACGCGATCGCGGCGGCGCTGACCGCTCCGCTGGCCAACCGCGGCCGGCACACCGAGGGCGAGCGCAACTCCGACCGGATCGTCACCGAGGCGCGGTCGGCGCTGGCCGACCTCCTCGGCACCACGCCCGGCACGGTCGTGTTCGGGCGCAGCGCCACGCAGCTCGTCTACGACCTGTCCCGCACGCTGGCCAAGGGCTGGGGGCCGGGTGACGAGGTGGTGGTGACCCGGCTCGACCACGACTCCAACATCCGGCCGTGGACGCAGGCGGCCGAGGCGGCGGGGGCGACCGTGCGGTGGGCCGAGTTCGACCCGGCCACCGGTGAGCTGCGGCCCGAGCACCTCCGAGCGGTGCTGAGCCCGCGCACCCGGCTGGTGGCGGTCACCGCCGCGTCGAATCTGATCGGTACGGTGCCCGACCTGCCTGCGCTCGCCGCCCTCGCCCACCGGGCCGGGGCGCTGTTCCACGTCGACGCGGTGCACTACGCCTCGCACGCGGTGGTGGACCTGGCGGCGCTCGGCGCGGACACGCTGGTCTGCTCGCCGTACAAGTTCCTCGGTCCGCACCTGGGAGTGCTGACCGGCCGGGCGGAACTGCTGGAGTCGCTGCGCCCGGACAAGCTGCTGCCGTCCGCGGACACCGTGCCGGAACGTTTCGAACTGGGCACGCTGCCGTACGAGTCGCTGGCCGGGGCGCGGGCGGCCGTGGACTTCCTCGCCGGACTGGACCCGGAGGCGCGGGGCACCCGCCGGGAGCGGCTGATCGCGTCCTTCGCGGCCCTGGAGACGCACGAGAGGGCGCTGCGCGCCCGGCTGGAGGAGGGGCTGGCGGAGCTGCCCGGCGTCACGGTGTACTCCCGCGCGGCCCACCGCACCCCGACGCTCCTGTTCACGGTGGCCGGCCATCGCCCCGCCGAGGTCTACGCCCACCTGGCGGCCCACGGCGTGGACGCGCCGGCCGGTTCGTTCTACGCGGTGGAGGCGGCCCGCGCGCTGGGCCTGGGCGCGGAGGGCGCGGTGCGCGTCGGCCTGGCCCCGTACAGCGCCCCGGAGGACGTGGACCGCCTGCTGACGGCCCTCGCCCTCCTGAACGACTGACCACCGGCGTGCCGACGGCCCCGGACCCGGCACGGTCCGGGGCCGCCGACCCGCGGGACCGGCGGCCCCTGTACCCGTGCCGCTCGGCGCCCGCAGGACCGCACGGGCGCGGGGCCCGGACCGTCAGGCGTCCGGGCCCCGCTGCCATGGTGGTTCCGTCGTCAGGCGAGCGGAACCGTCACCTCTCCAGTGCCCTCGGCGCTCGCGCCGCCCGCGATCCGGACCGTGAACGGACGGTCCGTGCCGTCGGCGGTGACCGTCAGGGTGTCGCCGGCGCGGCGGACGCGGAAGGTCGCCGCCGGCGCCCCCGTCGCGTCCGGCACGGTGACCTCGGCCGTGTAGTCGGGCGCGGCGGTCGGGTGGACCAGCAGCGTCGGCGCGTCCAGCCAGTCGCCGTCGGGACGCTGGTCGTCGGCGCCCAGCGGCAGGACGGCGCCCTCACGGACGTACAGCGGCAGGCTGTCGTAGCCGTGGCGCTCGGTGCGCCAGCCGGGGCCGGTGACCTTCTCGCCGCTGAGCAGGTGCGTCCACGTGCCCTCCGGGAGGTAGACCTCCACCTCGCCGTCCTCGGTGAAGACCGGCGCGACCAGCAGGTCGGGGCCGAGCATGTACTGCCGGTCCAGCGGGCGGCACGCCGGGTCGCCGGGGAACTCCAGGACCATCGGCCGCATCACCGGCACGCCGGTGCGGTGGGCGTCGGCGGCGGCACCGTACAGGTACGGCATCAGCCGGTGCTTGAGCAGCGTGAAGCGGCGGGCCACGTCCACGGCCTCCTCGCCGAACTCCCACGGCACCCGGTAGGACGAGGAGCCGTGCAGGCGGCTGTGCGAGGAGAGCAGGCCGAAGGCCAGCCACCGCTTGAAGACGGCGGGGTCCGGCGTGCCCTCGAAGCCGCCGATGTCGTGGCTCCAGAAGCCGAAGCCGGACAGGGACAGGGAGAGTCCGCCGCGCAGGGACTCGGCCATGGCGCCGAAGGAGGACCAGCAGTCACCGCCCCAGTGGACGGGGAACTGCTGGCCGCCCGCCGTCGCCGAGCGGGCGAACAGGACCGCCTCGCCCTGTCCGCGCTCCTTCTCCAGGAGTTCGAAGACGGTCTGGTTGTAGAGCTGGGTGTAGTAGTTGTGCATCCGCTCGGGGTCGGACCCGTCGTGCCAGACCACGTCGGTGGGGATGCGCTCGCCGAAGTCGGTCTTGAAGGTGTCCACGCCCTGGTCGAGCAGCGGCTTCAGCTTCGACTGGAACCAGGCGCGGGCCTCGGGGCTGGTGAAGTCGACCAGGCCCATGCCGGCCTGCCACAGGTCCCACTGCCAGATGTCGCCGTTCGCGCGGCGCACCAGGTGGCCCAGTTCGGCCGCCTCGTCGAAGAGCGGGGACTTCTGGCCGATGTAGGGGTTGATCCACGCGCTGATCCGCAGCCCCTTCGCCTTCAGGCGGGCCAGCATGCCCTCGGGGTCCGGGAAGACGTCCGGGTCCCACTCGAAGTCGCACCACTGGTACTCGCGCATCCAGAAGCAGTCGAAGTGGAAGACGGAGAGCGGGATGCCGCGCTCGGACATGCCGTCCACGAAGGACGTCACCGTCGCCTCGTCGTAGGACGTGGTGAAGGAGGTGCTGAGCCAGAGGCCGAAGGACCACACCGGCGGCAGCGCCGGGCGGCCGGTGAGGGCCGTGTAGCGGCCGAGGACGTCCTTGGGGGTGGGGCCGGCGACGACGTAGTACTCCAGCGTCTGGTCCTCGACGCTGAACTGCACCTGCCCGACCGACTCCGAGCCGACCTCGAAGGAGACGGCGCCGGGGTGGTTGACGAAGACGCCGTAGCCGCGCGAGGAGAGGTAGAACGGGATGTTCTTGTACGCCTGCTCGCTGCTGGTGCCGCCGTCGGCCTGCCAGACGTCGACGACCTGGCCGTTCTTGACGAACGGCGTGAAGCGCTCGCCGAGGCCGTAGACGTTCTCGCCGACGCCCAGGGCGAGCCGGCTCAGCATGTGGTGGGCGCCGTCGCCGGTGGTGGCGTACGCGGTGCTCTTGGCGTCCGCGCGGGTCAGCTCCCGCCCGTCCGCGTCGAGGAAGGCGAGATTGAAGGGCGCGGACCGGTCCAGGCGCAGGGTCAGCGGGCCGCTGGTCAGCTCGGTGACGGAGCCGTCCTGGCGCACCTCGCCCGCGTCGCCGGGCGCGCCGGTCAGCGCGAAGTCGGGGCCGGGATTCCGCTTGCCCGCGTGGTGGGTGACCCGGACGCCGATGACGCCCTCGGCCGGCGAGAAGCAGTCGACGGTGACGAGCGGGGCGTTGAGCGTGTCACCCCGCCGTGTCACCTTCTTCACGGCGGCATGGGCAGTGAAGCGCTTCGACTGGGCGCGGACATCGCGTACTTCGGTGGCGTACGAGAGGTGCACGCCCTCGCGGACGAGCCAGAAGCCGTCGGTGAACTTCATGATCTTCCTCGGGTGGGGCGAGAGCGGTCGGATAGGAGTGCGTGACGTCTCAGGAGCCATTTGATCGTACACAAAACAAATCTCCAGGGAAGGGCTCCGGAGCAGCTATCTCGGCGCTGAACTGGCCTGTTAACCGAAGGGAACGAGGCACTCACGGAGAGGAGGGTGGCTCGTGGGTCTAGCGCGGAAGCCGCTTCGTGACGTATTAGTCATGCCATCAAACAAAACCGTCCGGCGTGGGAGCCGACGGTACGACAGCAAGGGCCGCACGATGTCGAAGCGCTTCAACCCCACTCCTGAGGACAGGTTCACGTTCGGTCTGTGGACCGTCGGCTGGCAGGGCAGGGATCCGTTCGGGGACGCGACCCGGGCGGAGCTGGATCCGGTGGTGTCGGTGCGGCGTCTGTCGGAGCTGGGCGCCTACGGGGTGACCTTCCAC
>NZ_JAVRHI010000292.1:0-3237 GCF_034105845.1 Streptomyces sp. CRN 30
GTCGGATGCGCGGTGGCATCCGACCCGCGCCCCGCTCACTCGTCGGAGGAATCCTCGTCGTCGCCGGTCTTGGGTGGCTTCGGCGGGCGGGCGCGGCCCCCGGGGCTGTCACGCCGGAACGGTGTCCCGGCCTGGCCCTCGCCGCCGTCCGCCGTGGCGTGACCGCCCGGCCCGCCGCCGTCCCGGCGGCGCAGGTACCGCTCGAACTCGCGGGCGATCGCGTCGCCCGACGCCTCCGGCAGCTCCGCGGTGTCCCGGGCCTCCTCCAGCGTCTGCACGTACTCCGCGACCTCGCTGTCCTCGGCGGCCAGCTGGTCCACGCCCACCTGCCAGGCCCGCGCGTCCTCGGGCAGCTCGCCCAGCGGGATGCGCAGGTCGATCAGGTCCTCCAGGCGGTTCAGGAGGGCCAGCGTGGCCTTCGGGTTGGGCGGCTGTGACACGTAGTGCGGCACGGCGGCCCAGAGCGAGACGGCCGGCACGCCCGCGTGCGTGCACGCCTCCTGGAGGATGCCGACGATCCCCGTGGGACCCTCGTACTTGGTCTCCTCCAGGTCCATGCGGCGGGCCAGATCCGCGTCCGAGGTGGTCCCGCTGATCGGGACCGGACGGGTGTGCGGGGTGTCGCCCAGCAGGGCGCCCAGGATGACCACCAGCTCCACGCCCAGCTCATGGGCGAAGCCGAGCAGCTCGTTGCAGAACGACCGCCAGCGCATGGACGGTTCGATGCCGCGGACCAGCACCAGGTCGCGCGGTTTGTCCCCGCCGACCCGGACCACCGACAGCCGCGTCGTCGGCCACGTGATCTTGCGGACCCCGGCCTCCAGGAACACCGTGGGACGGTTGACCTGGAAGTCGTAGTAGTCCTCGGCGTCCAGCGCCGCGAAGACCTCGCCCTTCCATTCGCGGTCCAGATGCGCGACCGCGGCGGAGGCGGCGTCGCCGGCATCGTTCCAGCCCTCGAACGCGGCCACCATGACTGGGTCGATCAGCTCGGGAACCCCCTCCAGCTCGATCACCCAGCGCCTCCTTCCGACGTGCCCTCGCGTACGTCCCAACCTTACGGCGTGCGACGGGGGCGCCCGCAGCCCCCTTGCACGGGGGAGTGAACGGATCACTGCCCCGATCGCGGCGCCCGGACACCCGTGGATCACAGGGTCGAACGAAGCCACTGTTCGACGGAGGCGATGTGCACCGTGGCCCACGACCGGGCCGCCTCCGCGTCCCGGTCGCGCAGCGCGGCGAGGATCGCCCGGTGCTCGCGCAGCGTGCGGCCGACGGCGTCCTCCTGGGTCAGCCCGCGCCACACCCGGGCCCGGGTGGTGGGCCCGGACAGGCCGTCGAGCAGGGAACACAGGACCGTGTTGCCCGAGCCCTGCACGATGCCCCGGTGGAACTCCAGGTCACAGGCGACCAGCCGCTCCACCGACGGGTCCTCGCCGAGGGCGTCCAGCTGGGCGTCGAGCGCGTCGAGTTCGCGTTCGCCGATCGACACCGCCGCCATCGCGGTCGCGGCCGGCTCCAGGATGCGCCGTACGGCGAGGAACTCCAGCACCGTGTCGTCGCGGTGGAAGTCGACCACGAAGCTCAGGGCCTCCAGCAGGAGCTGCGGGTCCAGGCTGGTGACGTAGGTGCCGTCGCCTTGGCGCACGTCCAGGATGCGGATGAGCGACAGCGCGCGGACCGCCTCGCGCAGGGAGTTGCGGGACAGGCCCAGCTCGTCGGCGAGCTGGCTCTCCTTGGGGAGCCGGTCGCCGGGCCGCAGCGCGCCGGAGACGATCATGCCCTTGATCTTCTCGATCGCCTCGTCGGTGACTGCCACGCTCGGCCTCCGTGCCTGGGGGAAGGATGCCGCTCAGACATCCGATGTATCAGGCCATTATGCGGGGGCCGAAGGCCCCGCGCGCACCGCGCGGGGCCCGCCTGCCGGCTCTTGCCTACTTCTTGTCGAGCAGGTCCTGGACCTTGCCGCGGATCTCGTCCGTGGCCAGGCCCCGGATGGTCAGCGTGGTGCGGCGGCGCAGCACGTCGTCCGGCGTCTCGGCCCACTCGTGGTCCCGGGCCCAGACGACCTGCGCCCAGATCTCCGGCGCGTCCGGGTGGACCCGCTGGGCCAGCTCCGGGTTCTCGTTGGCGATCCGGGCGATGTCCAGGGCCAGCGAACCGTAGTGCGTCGCCAGGTGCTTGGCGGTGTCGGCCGCCATCCGCGGACCGGGCGCCGGACCGTCCACCAGCAGCCGGTGCGCGACCGCGCGGGGGTTGGCGACACCGGGCAGCGGCAGCTTCTTCGGCAGCGAGGCGATCGGCTCGAAGTCGTCGCCCAGCGGGTGGCCCGGCAGCGCCTCCAGCTTCTGCATCACCGTACGGCCGATGTGGCGGAAGGTGGTCCACTTGCCGCCCGCGACGGACAGCATCCCGCCGCGGCCCTCGGTGACGACCGTCTCGCGCTTGGCCTTCGCGGTGCTCCCGGGACCGCCCGGCAGCACCCGCAGACCCGCGAAGGCGTAGGTGATGAGGTCCCGGTCGAGCTGCTGGTCGCGCACGGAGAAGGCGGCCTCGTCCAGGATCTGGGTTATGTCCCGGTCGTTGACGGCGACGTCCGCCGGGTCGCCCTCGTACTCCTCGTCGGTGGTGCCGAGCAGCAGCATGTCCTCCCACGGGAGGGCGAAGGTGATGCGGTACTTGTCGATGGGCGTGGCCAGCGCGGCCTTCCACGGGGAGGTGCGCTTCAGGACCAGGTGCGCGCCCTTCGACAGCCGGATGGAGGGGGCCGCGTCCGGGTCCTCCATGCGGCGCAGGTGGTCGACCCAGGGGCCGGTCGCGTTGAGCACCAGCCGGGCGTCGACGCCGAACTCCTCGCCGGTCAGCCGGTCCTTCAGCTCGGCACCGGTCACCCGGCCCTTGGTGAAGCGCAGCCCGGCCACCTCGGCGTGGTTGAGGACGACGGCGCCCGCGTCGACGGCCGCGCGGACCGTCATCAGCGCCATCCGGGCGTCGTTCATCTGGTCGTCGCCGTAGACGGCCACGGCCTTGAGGTTCTCGGTGCGCAGCTCGGGCACGTCCTGCTGGGCCTTGGCGGGGGAGAGCAGGTGGCCGACACCGTCGCCGAACGCGGACAGCGCCGAGTACGCGAAGACACCGGCCCCGAGCTTCGCCGCGCCGTGCGGCCCGCCCTTGTACACGGGGAGGTAGAACGTGAGCGGGTTGGCCAGGTGGGGAGCGACCTGGCGGGAGACCGCG
>NZ_JAVRHI010000293.1:0-11578 GCF_034105845.1 Streptomyces sp. CRN 30
CGCCGGGACACGGCCGCCGGGGAGCGAGGGCCGTCTTGCTCCCCGGCGGCCGTCCCGGTGTGCGGGCGCCCACGGGCGCGGCCGCTCCCCGGTGGCACCACCGCCCGCATGCGGCACGCCGGGGCGCAATCCCGGCGCTCCGTCCTATGCTGTAGAGGCATGGAGGGGGATGCGTACGGGGGCGCGTCGGCCGAAGGGGCGGGCTCCGGCGGGTCGTTGGGGCCGCTCGTCGTCGTCGGCGGGACGGCACCCCTGCGCGCCGCGCACGTAGAGCTCCCCGGGGAGAACCCCGATCCCACCCTGCTGCCCGCGATCACCCTGCTGGAGCGCGCGGCCTCGCTGGGCGGCGTCACCGACGGCCTCCCGCTGCCGCCCGGACGGCTGCTGGCCGGCCAGTACCGGCTGATCAGACCGCTCGGCTACGGCGGGCTGGGCGAGGTCTACCTCGCGCTGGACACGAAGGTCGACGACCGCGAGGTCGCCATCAAGATGCTGCACGCCGGGCACCTGGCCGCCGAGGCGGGAGCCCTGGCCCGGGAGCGGCGGGCCCTGGTCGACCTCAACCACGACGACATCATCCGCGTTTTCAACTACGGGCACCATCCCGGGGTCGGCGACTTCCTGGTGCTGCAGTACGTGGACGGGCTCACGCTGGAGGAGGTGCGGGCCCGGGCCCGGCTGAACCCGGCCGAATTCGGCGGCAGCCGCTTCCACGAGTTCGTGTGCGCGTACGGCGTCCGCATCCTGTCCGCGCTCGGCCACCTGCACGCCGACCGGCCCGCCAAGGTGTACGGCGACCTGAAGCCCGACAACGTCATGCACGACGGCACCTCGACGAAGATCATCGACGTGGGCAGCGTCCGCGAGGCCGGACTCCCCGGGCACACCACGGACGGCTACCGGGCCCCCACCGTCGACCCGCGCGGCGGATCGACCGGCCAGGACGACCTGTTCAGCCTCGGCGAGACCCTCAGACGGCTCAGCGGGCTGGGCGCGTCCCCCGGTGAACTGGCCGAACTGGGCGACCTCGGGGCGCCGGGCACCCGGACCGGACCCGCCGCCGACCGGATGACCGCACCCGCGCCGCACGGACTCGGGCTCGTCTCGCTCGCCCGGGTGCTGCGCCGCGCCACCCGCACCGAGCCGGCCGAACGGTTCGCCGACGCCCGCGAGATGGAACAGCAGCTGCGCGGCGTATTCCGCGAACTGAGATCCCTGCGCACCGGCCTGGAGACCTTCGAGCCCTCCCCGCTCTTCCTCCAGTCGCCCTACGCGCTCGACGGGGCGCTCGGCTCCGCGCCCCCGCTCACGCACTGGGCCGCGCCCGCCGCCTCCTCCCCGTACGCACTGCCGACACCCGCCCAGGTCGCCCAGCGGCTGCCCGTGCCCCGGCCCGACCCGGACGACCCCCACCACGCCGGACTGAGCAGGCTCGCCGACGCCGCACCCGAGGCCCTGCTGCAGCACACCGCGGACTGGCGCGCCTCCGCGGAGGTGCATCTGCTGCGCTGCCGGCTCAGACTGCGCGCCCCGGACGGCGGCCCCGGGGCGGCCGAGCGGGAACTGCGCGCCGCCGAGCGGCTGATCGGCCCCGAGCGCGCCCCCTACGACTGGCGGCTGGACTGGCACCTCGGCCTCCTCGCGCTCGCCGTCGGCCAGGTGGCCGCCGCCCGGGGCCACTTCGACCGGGTCTACGCCTCGATCCCCGGCGAGTACGCCCCGAAACTGGCCCTCGGGTACTGCGCCGAGCGCCTGGACCGGTGGCGGGAGGCGCTCACCTTCTACGAGGCGGTACGGCTGCGCAACCCGTCCCTGGGCAGCGCGGCCTTCGGCGCCGCACGGGCCCGCCTCGCGCTCGGCGGCGAACGGGCGCGGCAGGAGGCCGCCCGGGCCCTGGACGCGGTGCCCCAGCATTCCCGGCACCGCACCGCCGCCCGGACGGCGGCCGTCCGCATCGGCGTCGAACACCTGCGGACCGCCGCCGACGGCGGCGAGCTGCGCGGCGGGCTGCGGGAGGTGCTGGAGCGCCTCGCCCTGCTGTTCCACGCCCACGGGCTCACCGACGACCAGGCCCGCACCCGGATGACCGCCGAGGTCTGGGAGGCCGTGCAGGGCGCCCTCGACCGCGGCACCCTCGACCCGGCGGGGCTCGCCGCGCTGGCCGCCGGCGCCGATCCGCGGCTCGCCTTCCCGGCCGACGCGACCGGCCTGCGGCAGAACCTGTCCCGGCTGTACCGCGCCCTCGCCCACCAGGCCGCCCGGTCCGCGGACCCCGGCGGTGCGGAGGACCCCGGGGACGCCCCCGTCGCCGAGACCCTCCTGGACCGCGCCTACGAGGTCCGCCCGCTCGCCTTCCGCCACCACAGGGACAGCCCATGGCTAGGGAAGAGAGTCGCCGACTGGCTCCGTACGGTCGCCGCCGCGCCGGCGCGCAGACCGCCGCCCGCACCGGGCAGAGCGTCCTCCGCGGCGCACGCGCCACCGCCGCCGTAACCGTCGAACTCGCCCGCCGCGTCCGCCGCTACGCCTGGCCGTCGGCCGCGGGCCGCCGCAACAGCGCCTACCTGCGGGACCGGCTCGTGGCGCTGCCGCTGCTCGCCCTGGTGGCGTTCGGGACGTTCGGACAGGCGTACGCCGACGTACGCGGCGACCTGGCGCACGTACGGGACCGGCTGGCGCCCGCGCTCGTCGACCTCGCGGACGCCCGGGCGTCGCTGCTCATCGCGCAGGGCGAGGCCGAGGAGAACCTGGCGGACGGCGGGGCGGCCGAGCTCGGCGGGCTCGGCGAGCGCTACCGGGTCCGGGTGGCCCGGGCGACCCAGAGCCTCAACCAGGTCGTGCGCGGCGAGGCACTCACCGTGGCCGAGGAGCAGGAGGTGCGCGTGGTCTCCGCGCTGGTCGTGGACTACACCGCCTGGCTCGCCCGCGCCCAGGGACACGCCACCGACCCCGTCCTGCGGGACGCCGAACTCGGGTACGCGCGCAGCATGCTCTGCTCGGCACCGGCCGACGCCGACCGGGACGGCGGGTCCGGGGGGCCGCCGGCCTGCGAGCCGGACGAGCGGACGACGGGCTCCGGCGCGACCTCGATCGTGGACCGCCTCATCGGCCTGGAGGAGCGGGTGCGGGACCGGCTCGCCGAGCGGGCCGCCTGGGGGCCCGGCGTGCTCGCCGCCGCGGTCGTCTCCGGGGGCGCCTTCGCGCTGCTGTGCGCCGGACTGTGGCGGACCGGGACCTTCCTGCGGCGCAGATTCCGCATCCGGTTCAGCGTCCCGCTGGCGGTGGCCGCCCTGCCGCTGCTCGCCGTCCCGCTGCTGACCTGGGACGCGCTGCGCGCGCAGGAGGCGCAGGCCGGGGCCGTGCCGATCGCGGACGCGCTCGTCGAGGACACCTCGCCCGATGCCGAGACCGACGCCGAGGAGCGCCCCTTCGACCGTTCCGGCGCGACCGCCGTCGCGGACCGGGCGTCCCGCGTCGACGGCGAACTGGCCGGCGGGCGGCTCGCCTTCCTCGACGGCGTCGTCCCCTTCGTCCTGCCCGCCGGACTGGCCACCGCCACCCTGGCCGGCGGCGCCCTGCACGCCTACCGCCGTGAGTACCTGGTCGTCGTCCGCCCGGGAGCCGTCTCGTGACCCGAACACCGTCCCGCCTGCTGCGCGCCCTCCTCGTGGCCTGCCTGCTCGCCCTGGTCCCCGGCTGCGCGACGGACGGGCCCGACCCGCTCGTCGTCCTCGGACCGTGGACCGGGCAGGAGGGCGAGGCCTTCGAGGCCGCCCTGCGGACACTGGACGACGGCAGCGGGCGGACCTACACCTACGAGGGCACCCGCTCGCTGCGCGAGACGCTGCTGTCCCAGCTGGAGGCGGACGACCCGCCGGACGTCGCGATCCTGAACAGCATAGGTGAACTCACCGAGTACGCCCGGCGCGGCCGGCTGCGCCCCCTCACCGGGGAGGCCGCCGACCGCGCCTATCCGCCCTGGGCGCCGAGCCTGCTCGTCAACAGCCGGGCCATCAGGTACTGGGTGCCCCTGAAGGTCGACCTGAAGAGCCTGGTGTGGAGCCGGAAGGACGCGCCGGACGGCGATCCGGAGTGGTGCGTGGGCCTCGCCTCGCAGGCGACCTCCGGCTGGCCGGGCACCGACTGGATCGAGGACATCCTGCTGCACCAGGAGGGCCCGGGCGTCTACGAGGAGTGGGCGACGGGCCGGACGAGCTGGCGTCACGAGGCCGTCCGGCGCGCCTGGACGACCTGGTCGCGGCTGCTGGGCGAGCGTTCGCGGGAATCCGTCGAGCACTCCCTGACCACGTCGTACGAGGGCGGGACGGGGCCGGACGGCCCGCGCGGGCTGCTCGACTCGCCCGGCTTCCCCTGCACGCACGAGCACCAGAGCGCCTTCGCGCGCTACCTGTACGCGGACGACGAGGTGCGCGTGGAACCGGCGGCCCGCTACCTGGGCGGGCGGCCCGAGCACGACGGCGCGTACGAGGTCGCGGGGGACATGGCCGCCGTGTTCAGCGCCGACCCGGGCGCCCAGGAACTGGTGGAGCGGCTGTCGAGCGAGGAGGGGCGGCGGGGCTGGCGGGCGGAGGCGGATCCGGCGGTGCGCCCGCTCTTCCCGGACATGACCGGGTCCGCGCCGGGGCCGGCCGCCGACCCCGTCGAGCGCGGGATCCACCGGCTGCTCACGGAGGAGGCCCGCACCCTGTGCTTCGACGCGTCCGACGTCATGCCGCCCGAACTGCGCGACGCCTTCCACCGGGCGGTGCTGGAGTACTTCCGGCACCCGGCGGACGACCGCCTCGACACGCTGCTCGGGCAGTTGGAGACCGTACGGCTGCGGATGGACGAGGACTACCGCGGTGCCCCCTCGTTCCGTCCGCCGGAGGACATCTGCGCGAGCCCCGGCGGATGAGCGGCCCGTGCGCCGCACGACGACTCCACGCGGTGCCGCTCCCGGGCGCTCAGACGGCGAGGACCCGCACCCCCGCCTCCTCGAACCGCCGCACCGCCCCCTCGTCCGCCGCCGCGTCCGTGACCAGGGTGTCCACCGCCCCGGTCGCGCAGATCCGGGCGAACGCCCGCCGTCCCAGCTTGCTGGAGTCGGCCGCGACGACGACGCGTTCGGCGCGCTCGCACAGCAGCCGGTTGACCGCCGCCTCCGCCTCGTCGTGCGCCGCCGCGCCGTCGCGGACGTCGAGCGCGACCACACCGAGCACGGCCACGTCCAGGGTGATCTGGCCCAGGACCCCGTCGGCGAGCGGCCCGACGAGTTCGTAGGAGGAGGGGCGGGCGACCCCGCCGGTCACCACGATCTTGAACTGGGGGCGCACGGCCAGCTCGCCCGCGATGTTGAGCGCGTTGGTCACCACGGTCAGCGCGGGCGAGCCGGCGGCCAGGTCGGCGCGGACGGCCAGCGCCCGCGCCACCTCCGTGGTGGTCGTGCCGCCGGTCAGGCCCACCGTCTCGCCGGGGGCGACCAGGTCCGCGACCGCCCGGGCGATGCGCTCCTTCTCCGGGGCGCGGCGGGCGGTCTTGTAGCGCAGCGGCAGCTCGTAGGAGACGCCGTGGACGACCGCGCCGCCCCGGGTGCGCACGAGCATCTGCTGCTCGGCCAGCCCGTCGAAGTCGCGGCGGATCGTCGCGGGGGAGACGGCGAGCTCGGCCGCCGCCTCCTCGACGTCCAGCCGGCCCCGCTCGACGAGCAGGCCGAGCAGCGCCTTCCAGCGGGCGTCGCGCGACATCCGAGCCTCCGTTCGACGCATCGATCTCCGGGTGACCCTAGCGCAGCCGATACGTCCCCGAACGCGTCCGCATGCTTGATTGTGCTCGGAAGGTGGCCTTATCTTGCAGAAACGAGCATCGAGCGGGAGGGGTGGGGCATGAGCCACGTCGAGGACGAGCTGAACAGCCAGCCCGAGTGCTGGGCCCGCGCCGCCGAGGAGGCCGCCGGTCACGCGGGAGTCCTGCCCGCGCCGGGGGAGCGCGTGGCGATCGTGGGGTGCGGCACCTCGTACTACATGGCGCAGGCGGCCGCCGCCCTGCGCGAGGGATCCGGGCGGGGCGAGACCGACGCGTACCCCGCCTCCGAGTTCCCCCACGGCCGCCCGTACGACCGTGTCGTCGCCCTCACCCGATCCGGCACCACCACCGAGGTCCTCGACCTCCTCGGCGGGCTGCGGGGGACCACCCGCACCGTCGCCCTCACCGCGGACCCGGCCACCCCGGTGGCGACGGCCGCCGACGACCTCGTCGTCCTGGACTTCGCCGACGAACTCTCCGTCGTCCAGACGCGGTTCGCGACCACCGCGCTCACCCTCCTCCGCGCCCACCTCGGCCTGCACACCGACGAGGTCGTCGCCGACGCCCGCACCGCGCTGGGCAGGCCGCTGCCCGAGGGCCTCGCCGGCTGTACGGAGTTCACCTTCCTCGGCCGCGGCTGGACCGTCGGGCTCGCCGCCGAGGCCGCCCTCAAGATGCGTGAGGCCGCGCTGGCGTGGGCGGAGGCCTACCCGGCGATGGAGTACCGCCACGGCCCGATCAGCGTCACGACCTACGGCACGGCCACCTGGATGCTCGGTGCCGCGCCCGACGGGCTGGCCGGACAGGTGCGGGACACCGGCGCGACCTGGGTGGCCGACGGCCTCGACCCGCTCGCCGGACTGGTCCGCGCCCAGCGGCTCGCCCTCGCCGTGGCCGCCGCCCGCGGACTCGACCCGGACCGGCCACGGCACCTCACCCGCTCGGTGGTCCTCGACGCCGCCGGCCCACGAGAGAGCTAGGGGAACAGCCGTGCCGCTCGTCACCACCGGTGGACTGGTCGCCGCGGCCGCCGCCGCCCGCGCCGCGGTCCCGGCGTTCAACGTCATCACCCTGGAGCACGTCGAGGCGGTCGTCCAGGGCGCCGAGACCGCGGGCGCGCCCGTCGTCCTCCAGGTCAGCGAGAACGCGGTGCGCTTCCACGGCGGGCACCTCCTGCCGCTGGCCCGGGCCGCCACCGCCGCCGCCGGACACGCGGCCGTGCCCGTGGCCCTGCACCTCGACCACGTCCAGCACGACGACCTGCTGCGCCGGGCGCCCGATGCCGGGTTCGGCTCCGTGATGTACGACGCGTCCCGGCTGCCGTACCCGGAGAACCTCGCCGCCACCCGCGCCGCCGTCGACTGGGCGCACGCCCGGGGCCTGTGGATCGAGGCCGAGCTGGGGCAGGTCGGCGGGAAACACGGGGCGCCGCCCCTCGACGCGCACGCCCCCGGTGCCCGTACCGACCCCGGCGAGGCCCGTGCCTTCGTCGCCGACTCCGGGGTGGACGCGCTGGCCGTGGCCATCGGCAGCGCGCACGCGATGACCACGCGCACGGCCTCCCTCGACCACGCCCTGCTGAAGCGCCTGCACGCCGCCCTGGACGTGCCGCTCGTCCTGCACGGCTCCTCCGGGGTCCCCGACGACGAGCTGAGGGCGGCCGTCGAGGGCGGCATCGCGAAGGTCAACATCGGCACGGCCCTCAACATCGCGATGACGGGCGCGGTGCGGGAGTTCCTCGCGGCGCGTCCGGAGGCGGTGGACCCGCGGACGTACCTGGCACCGGGTCGCGAGGCCATGGCGGCGACGGTGGCCCGGCTGATCCACGTGCTGCGCCGGGACCCGGCTAGCGCTTGACCGCCCTGAGCACCACGAACTTCGGGTCGCTCGCCACCACCCGGCTGTCGCCGAAGAGCCGGCGCAGCTTCACGTGGTAGCCGAGGTGGCGGTTGCCGACCACCCACAGCTCGCCGCCCGGACGCAGCGCCCGCTTCGCCCCGGTGAACATCCGCCACGCGGTGGCGTCCGTCGTCGCCTGGTGGGTGTGGAACGGCGGGTTGTTGAGCACCAGGTCGGCGCTGCCGGGCTCGAACCCTGCCAGCCCGTCGCCGACGCGGAACTCCGCCTTCCCGCCGGTGTTGGCCCGGTGGGTGGCCTCCGCGGACGCCACCGCCTGGTACGACTCGTCCACGAACACCACCTCGGCCTCCGGCGCGGCCAGCGCCACCGCCGTCCCCACGACGCCGTTGCCGCAGCCCAGGTCGACGACGCGGTCACGACCGCGGACGTCAGGCAGGTGCTTCAGGAAGAACCGGGTGCCGATGTCGAGGCGGTCGGCGCAGAACACCCCCGCGTGGTTGACGACGGTGCGGCCGGAGACGGGGCCGATGTCCTCGGGGAGCGAGTAGCGCAACGGCCAGGGGTTCTCGCCCCGCCGCAGGGCCGGGTCCGGCACCGAGAAGATCAGCCGGGCCTTCTTCCGCGCGAGCGAGGTGCGGGTCGGACCGAGGACGCGTTCGAACAGCCGCAGCGTCGAGGTGTGGATCTCCTTCACCATGCCGGTGCCGACGACGACCGTGTCCGCGTGCACCGCGGGCGCCAGCCGCAGCAGCTGGTCCTCCAGCAGGGCGAGGCTCTTGGGCACCCGCACCAGCAGGACGTCGATCCGCCCGGGAGGCGGGTCCTGGGTGGTGAGCAGGCGCACCGAGCCGGCCGGCACCCCGGCCCGCTCCAGGTTCGCCCGGGTCGCCTCCCGCGTGAGGTACGAGTCCGTGATCTGGACCGGGCGGTGCGCCGCCAGCGCCGTGGTCAGCGCGCCCCAGCGGTCGCCCACGACCACGACCGTGCCGGACGGCGCGGTGCCGCTCTGAGCCAGGTGACCGAGCAGGTACTCGTCGGCGGCGTCCCAGGCGCGCAGCCGGTCGCGGGGGTCCTCGGGGAAACGGGTCAGCGCGAGCGTGTCCCAGGGCGTGGTCATCCGGTCGTTCATGGTGGGTCCAGGCTAGCCGAGCCGCAGGTCGCGGCCCGCCCGGCGGGGACGGGCGGGGGGATCGGCGAGGATGGGACCATGGACGCCGAGCTGTTCCCCCGGAGCCGTACGGAGATCGCGCCCTCGGCCGTGCACGTGCCCGACTGGCTGGACGCGGACCGGCAGCGGCGGCTCCTCGACGCCTGCCGTGCGTGGGCCCGGCCGCCCGCCGGACTCCGCACGGTACGCACCCCCGGCGGCTCCACCATGACGGCCCGGCAGGTCTGCCTCGGCTGGCACTGGTACCCGTACCGCTACGCCCGCACGGTCGCCGACGGGGACGGCGCCCCGGTGAAACCGTTCCCGGAGTGGCTGGGGGAGCTCGCCCGGAGCGCGGTCGCGGACGCCCTCGGGCCCGGCGCGGCCGCGGCCCCGTACGACATCGCCCTGGTCAACTTCTACGGCGGGGACGCCCGCATGGGCATGCACCGCGACAGCGACGAGGAGTCCGACGCCCCCGTGGTGTCCCTGAGCCTCGGCGACACCTGCGTCTTCCGCTTCGGCAACACCGCGACGCGCGCCCGGCCCCACACGGACGTCGAGCTGCGCAGCGGCGACCTGTTCGTCTTCGGCGGCGCGTCCCGGCTCGCCTACCACGGCGTGCCGAAGGTGTACCCGGGCACCGCGCCGCCCGGCCTGGGACTGACCGGGCGGCTCAACCTGACCCTGCGGGTGAGCGGTTTCGACGCGGACTGACGGGAGATCGTGACCTGCCCGACGGGGACCCCCGACGGGCGGATCATGGGAGACTGTGCGGTCATGGACGGCAAGGAGGCCCCCAGGGGGGCGGGCGGAGGTACCGCCCGGACACGGCTGGACCGGGGGCGCGGAGCGCTCGGACCGGCGCTGGAACTCGTGCACACCGCACGCGCCCCGACCCGGGCCGTGCTCACCGCCGAACTCGGCGTCACCCGCGCGACCGCGGGCGCCGTCGCCGCCGAACTGGAGGCGCTCGGGCTGATCCGGGTCGACGCGCACCCGGGTGCGGCCGGGAAGTCCCAGGGGCGGCCCTCCCACCGGCTGGAGGTCGCCGGGGACGGTCCCGTCGCCCTCGCCGCGCAGGTGCACGCCGACGGCTGGCGCGCCGCGCTGGTCGGGCTCGGCGGGCGGATCGTCGCCACCGCGCCCGGCTGCGAGAGTGTCGGCCCCGACCCCGCGCAGGTGCTCGGCTCGGTCGTCGAGGCCGGGGCTCAGCTGCTGCGGGGGACCGGGCGGCGGTGCGTGGGCGCCGGGCTCGCCGTACCGTCCGCGGTCGCCGAACCGGAGGGCCTCGCGCTGGCCCCGCTGCACCTCGCCTGGCCCGCGGGCGCGCCCGTGCGGGAGATCTTCGCGGAGCGGGTGCGGGCCGCCGGGATCGCGGGACCCGCGTTCGCGGCGAACGACGTCAACCTCGCCGCCCTCGCCGAGCACCGGCACGGCGCGGGGCGCGGCGCGCGGGACCTGCTGTGCGTGGCCACCGGGCACCGGGGCGTCGGCGGCGCGCTGGTGCTCGACGGCCGTCTGCACCGCGGCAGTTCGGGGCTGGCGCTGGAGGTCGGGCACCTCACGGTCAACCCCGAGGGCGGGCGCCCCTGCCACTGCGGCAGCCGCGGCTGTCTCGACGTGGAGGCGGACCCGCTGGCCCTGCTCACGGCGGCCGGCCGCGATCCGGGACCCGTGGTGTCACTGCTCCGGCAGGCCGAGGACCTGGTCCGCACCCAGTACGGCGACCCGGCCGTCCGCACGGCCGCCGAGACGCTGATCGACCGGCTGGGCCTGGGCCTGGCGGGCCTGGTCAACATCCTCAACCCGGACCGCATCATCCTCGGCGGCCTGCACCGCACCCTCCTGGAGGCCGACCCCGACCGGCTGCGCGCGGTCGTCGCCGACCGCAGCCTGTGGGGGCGCAGCGGAGGCGTACCGATACTGCCCTGCACCCTGGACCACAACAGCCTCGTCGGAGCGGCCGAGCTGGCCTGGCAGCCGGTCCTCGACGATCCGATCGCGGCACTGACCTGATCGCGGCACCGGCCTGACGGTCCGCCCGGCGCACACGGTCACGCCCCGCGCCCCTCACGCCCCGCCGGGCGCGGGAACAAGCGGTCACCGCCCGGTCAGCCTGCGACGGCCGACCGGGCGGGAGCGTGTTCGGCCCGGCGTCTGCGCGGCGCCGGACGGTGCGTGGCGCCGTGCGAGGGACGCTTCGGCACCGCCAAGGGCTCCGCGGGGTCCTCGCTGGGCGTCGGCAGCGTGAACCACACGACCTTCCCCGCCTCGCCGTGGGGCCGTGCGCCCCAGCTCTCGCTCACTGCGGCGACCAGGGCCAGACCACGGCCGCAGGTCTCGGTGAGGTCGGCGTCCCGCAGCACCGGCAGGCGCGGATCGTGGTCGTGGACCGAGACCGTGAGCCGGTCCAGCAGCAGTTCGATCTCCACCGTGCACAACTTGTCGGGCTGGGCGTGCCGGTGAACATTGGTCAGCAGCTCGGTCACACCGAGCGCCGCCTGGTCGATCAAGGAATCAAGATGCCAGTAGCGCAATTGTGCAGACACGATTCTGCGGACCTGACCTATCCGCGCCGGCAGGGCTTGCAGCTCCACCGTGCAGTGCCTGCTTGGATTGCTGATCACGACTGCGACTCCCCGAATTGAGGTCCGGAAGAAGACGGAGGACGGATCCAGCGAGGTGGCTGCGGGACGACGCCGCCTGCTGTGCGGCAGCACTCGGCTGCCACCTGTCTTGGCGCGGTGCGGCCGCCTGCGGCGGCCG
>NZ_JAVRHI010000294.1:0-30463 GCF_034105845.1 Streptomyces sp. CRN 30
GACCGCCCCGGCCGCCGCCCCGCCGCCGACCGGCCCCGAGCAGCCCTCGGCGGCCGGTTCCGCCTCCGCCCCGGCGGCGAGCGACACCCCGCGCCCGTCCCCCTCCGTCCACCGCTCCGCGGACCCGGACCCCGGCCCCGCGGCACAGGGCACCGTCACCACCACAGCCCCGCCGGCCACGGCCACCACGGCGGTGGCGCCGACCGCGGCGCCGCCCTGCCGCGTCCACTACCGCCTCGACAGCCAGTGGCCCGACGGCTTCCAGGCCACGGTCACCTTCACCACCGCCGAGGCCCTCGACGACTGGCGCGTCTCCTGGACCTTCCCCGACGGCCAGCACGTCACCCAGATGTGGGACGCGACGCCGTCCGGGTCCGGCGCCCACGTCACCGCGACCGCCGCGTCGTACAACGCCGCGGTCCCGGCGGGCGCCACGGTGACCTTCGGTTTCCTCGGGACATGGGAGAAGGGGCGGAACGGGGCTCCGGGAAGCTTCACGCTGAACGGCGCGGCGTGCGCGGGCGGCGCGGGCTGAGGATCACCGCCGCCCGGAGTCCGTGCCTACGGCCGTGAGCAACCCGGCGGCGAACCGGCCCGGGGTCCAGGCGGGCCGCTCGGCGGCCGGACGCAGAGCCGTCGCCACCGCGTCGGCCACGGGCCCCGGGACGCCGTGCTCCGCGAGAACCGCGGGAACCCGCTCGGCGGCCCGGTGGTACGGCGGGTCCTCGCCCGTGAGCAGCCAGTGCGCGAGCCCGGCGAGGGAGTACAGGTCGCAGGCCGGGACGCGGCGGGCGTCGCCGTCCCGGATCTCGGGCGCCACGTACGGCGACGGGAACCGCGAGAAGAGCTGCGAGACGGAGGCCGTGGAGACCCGCGGCACGCGCATCCACTCCAGCATGGACACCTTGTAGTGCTCCACGTCGCCGGGCCGGCCCGGCGGCGGATCGCACCGGTAGGCGGAGTCCGGCGACAGGTCCCGCAGGATGACCCCGCCGGAGTGCAGCTCCGTCACCGCCGCGGCGACCCCGGCGACGACCTCCGCGGCACGGTCGGCGGGCAGCGGTGCGGGCAGCCCCCGTACCGGGTGGTCGTGTTCCCAGACGTAGGCGACGAGCAGGTGCGGCTCGACCTCGTAGGTGTCCCGGGGCAGCAGCACCGGACGGAAGACGCGGTCGGCGAGGCCGGGGCGGCCGGACAGCAGCCGCGCCACCTCGTGGGTGCGGTCGCTGAGGGCACGCCGCAGCCGCGCGGCCTCCCCGCGGGGCAGCGTGGTCATGTTCTCGCCGATGACCCGCAGGCAGTACGGCAGGCCGTTGCTCTCGGCCCGGAACGCCTGCCAGTCGGCCCCGAGGGCGTGCGGGGCCTCCAGCCGGAACCCGGCGAGGACCGGGGGAGTGGCGATCTCGCCGACCAGCCGCCGCAGACAGCCGGCGAATCCGGCGGGCCGGCCCCCGCCGGGGGCGAGCGCGCGCACCCGGCGCAACAGATCGGCGGGTTCCTGCGAGACCAGGGTCGTGGCGGCCGCGGAGCCGGGGTCGGCCAGTGCCGGCACCCGCGGGACGACCAGCAGGCAGGCGGTCCGTCCGGGCCAGCCGATCTGCCGCTTCAGCGCCGGTGCCAGTTCCCCGAGCAGGGGGAGCGGCGAGTGGGAGGTGTAGGCGCGGGTGACGCCGGGGCCGGGCGGCCACGTGCTCGCCGAGGCGTCGAGCCCCTCGGGCAGCCGCCAGTTCTTGCACTCGACGGCGATCAGGACGTCGCCGCGCAGCACGACGCAGTCGACGTCGGTCGCGCGTCCCCGCCGGTCGGCCCTGGCGGCGACGATCACGGCGTCGTCCGGGTCGAGCCCCTTGGCCAGGGTGTGCGCGACCTGCCGCTCCTGCTCGGTCTGATACGGACCGAGCTGGTAGAGCCGGGCGCCACGGCCCCGCACGGACGCGACCGCCCCGGCTGACGGGCCCGGGACAGGAGCCGTGGGGGCCGGCGCCGCGGGAGGCGTCACCGTGTGGCGCGCCTTAGGGCCCGGTGCCTTGGGGCTCGGTGCTGTAGGGCTCGGTGCTGTAGGGCCCGGTGACGTGGGGCCCGGTCGGTGTGGGTCCGGGGCGGTGAGCGTCGTCAGCAGCGCGGCGGCCGCGGGGCGTCGCTCCTGGCGGTCCAGGCAGCGGCGCAGGGCACCGCGCCAGGCGTCGGGCACGGCCGCCGGGAGCCGCTCCAGGTCGGTCAGCGGGTGCTCCCCGGCCGGCGGGCCGAGGAGCAGCGCCACCGTGACGGTGGCCCACGACCACAGGTCGGCGGCCTGCGGAACCGTACGGATGCCGCCCTCGCGGATCTCCGGCGCCACGTGCACGTCCCGCACGGCGGAGCGCAGCAGGTCCGTGCCGCCGCCCTGGGAGCCGATCCGGGCGTAGGCGGCACCGATCAGGGTGACCTCGTACCCCTCGTCCTGCGGGAAGACCAGCTCCGGCCGGATCGCCTGGTGCACGACGTGCCGGGCGTGCCGCCCGGCGATCGTGCGCAGCAGCGCCAGCGCGTGCCCCAGCGCTTCGGCGGTGGTCAGCCCCGCGTGCAGCCGGGCCCCGAGGTCGGGGCCGGGCGGCAGGTCCAGCGGGACGACGAGCCGGCTGCCGTTCTCCGCCGTGAACGGGGCGTGCACCGGACCGTTCGACGAGTGGTGGGCGACGTCGTGGTCGCGCCGGGCCCCGTATCGGGACGTGGCGTCGTTCGGCCCGATCACGAGAGCGACCCGCTGCTTCCGGCCGGACGGGTCGGCGTAGGTGCCGTCATGCACCACCCAGGTGTCCTGGTAGGTGAGCACCCGCCCGCGCTGGTAGCCGTTCTCGGGCCAGGAACGGGCGGGGCGCTGGTGCAGGCGGGGCCGGATCTCCTCCGGCCGGGCCGTCGTACGGCGTCCCGGCGTGAGCTTCACCAGCCACGTGTCCAGCGCGCTCAGCGGGATCAGCGGCATCGGCGGCTGTCCCGGCTCCCGCTCCACCGTCGAGACGTCCACCTCGTCGTAGTGGACGACGACGCCCTGCGTGGAGACCCGGCGGCCCAGCCTCGAGTGGAGGACGGACTGCTTGTGCCGGATGCGGGCGAGCGGGTTCGGCACGACGGTGCGCACGGCACCGTGCTCGTGGTGCCAGTGGTACGCCGCCGCGTGGCCCAGCACCCGCCCCCGCTCGGCCGGCAGCAACTGCACGACCACGGCCAGGCCGGGCAGCAGGACGACGGCGTCGTCCTCCGTCGGATAGGTGTACGACGCCGGGTCGCCCGCGGGGGCGTGGTACGGGAGGACGACCCGGCCGGGACGCGACGGCAGGGCGGCGGCGAGCCGGGCGGGCCAGCCCGACACCGGCGGGCCGGGCACGGGGCGGGAGGAGGAAGCGGTCATGACGAGGGGACCTTCCGCAGTGCGTCGGCCAGGGCCGAGGCGTCCTGGAACCGGAGGTCGAGCGGGGCCATCAGCGCCTGCTGGAGAACGCCGGACAGCCCCAGCGAGGTCTGGGCCCCGATGGCGTAGAAGGCACCGTGGTCCGTGCCCCCGGCGGCCAGGGCGTGGAGCGTCGTCTGCTTGGGGTGCACCATCTGGAACAGGGTGGCGGCGAGCGCGTAGGCGTCGTCCGAGGCACGCACGCCCGGCCGCTCCTGCTGCATGCCGGCGGCGATCACCTGCTCCGCCGGGGCGTAGCGCTCGTCGAAGGCGTGGGCGTCGTAGACCGGGCTGCACTCGCCGTCCAGGTCGCCGCCGCCCCAGTCGAGGACGGTCACCCGGTCGTCGTCCGCCACCAGGAGGTTGTCGGGCTTGAGGTCGCCGTGGGTGAGACCGCCCTCGCGGTAGGCGCGCCCCACGATGTCCGCCGCGTCGGCGACCCAGCGCAGCGCCTGCCGCCAGACGTACGGGCGACGGCCCGTGTCCCGCATGACCTCGGTGAAGGTCCGGCCCTCGGTCCACTCGAAGAGGAACCAGCTGTCGCCGACGACCGGCTGCTCGCGCAGCGGTACGGGCGCGCCGCTGCTCACGCTCCGGGCGAGGGCGCGGAAGCGGGCCAGCAGCGCGTCGAGGCAGGCCGCGTCGCCGTCGGCGTTGAGGAGCTTGGCGACGACGGGGCGGCCGTGCAGCGTCACCTTCCGCGCCGCCGGGAAACCGTCGACCTCCTGCGCCCCCAGGGCCTCGTGCAGCTCGAACCCGGCCCGCCGCAGCGCCTCGGCGGGATCGCCGGTGCCGGCGTCGGTGTCGGCTCCGGCTCCGGCTCCGGTGCCGGTGCCGTCGGCCGGACCGTCCTGGTCCGCCGCGGGCTCCGGGAGCGTCTCGGGACCGGCCGCGGCCGACCGGGCGGCCCGCATCGCCTGCTCCTTGAGGAGCTGCCGGGCGTGCCGCTGCTTCAGCCAGATGTGGATCAGCTCGTTCGACCAGACCCAGTCCCGGTGCCCGTGGCCCCGGATCAGACCCAGGTCCTTGATCCGGCGCAGACCGGCGTCGATCGTCGGGTCGGGTGCCAGGTCCACGGCGTCGCCGTCGATGGTGAGTTCGTCGGGTTCCGTCTCCTGCTCCAGCAGGTAGGCGACCGCCTCCGCCACCCCGCGCTCGCGCTCCATGTCCGAGAACGGCTTGCTGACCTCCGGCCGTTCGACGAGGGTCGAGGCGGCGGACTCCACGTCGTCCAGGGTGATGATGGTGGTCTTCCGGCGGCCCAGCAGCTTCGCCAGCTCCTCGCCCATGCAGTGCACGTGGTACGGATAACCGCCGGTGTACTCCACCACCCGGTCGATGATGGCCCGTTGCAGGAAGACACTGTCGTCGAAGCCGCGCTTGAAGATGGTCCGGGCCTGCTCCGGCTCCATGAACCCGACCGGGAACTCGCGGATCTCGTCCGTCAGATTGCTGCCGTGCGGCACGAGCCGCTCCTTGAGGCTCTCGAAGCTGCACGAGCCGAGGGTGAGCAGCAGCAGCGGGGTGTCCCGGTCGCTCACCATGGCGCGCAGCTGATCGCCCAGGTGGGCGATCGGCTCCCCCGACTCCAGGACGCGGTCGAGCAGCGTCTGGAACTCGTCGACCATCAGCAGCAGCCGCCAGCCGTCCAGCCCGGCCAGCCGCATGCCGACCAGCCACTGCCGGAACTCGTACGCGTTCACCGGGTCCGGACGGTCCCACGACACCCCGGCGGGCCACGCCTTCCTGGCGCTCTCCCTGACCTGGTCCGCGAGCCACGTCCACAGCGGCACCCGGTAGGTGTGGCTCCACCACTCGCCGTTGACGTCCACGGCCAGCACCCCGGGCAGCGGCCACTCGGCCGGCTCGGACGGCAGCGGGTGCGCCGACAGCGAGCGGGCCAGCGTCGTCTTGCCCACCTGCCGCGGTCCGTGCAGGAACCGGACGGGCGCCACCGACCGGTCGCGGTAGTGGTTGCGCAGCCGGGTCAGCTCGTTCTCGCGCGGCACCCGGACCCGATGGCCGGCCGGGCTGCCCGCGTCGAAGGCGTGACTGGCGAACTCCTCCCGCCACGGCCTGCGTTCCACCCAGAAGGCCAGCCGGGAGGTCTCCACCTCGGCCGCGAACGGCCGGTGCACCCAGACGTCCAGCTCCACCTGTTCGGTCTCGTACACCTCGTCGACCCGGAACACCACCTCCTGGCGGCGCCCGCGGTCCAGCTCCACCAGCCGGTACGGCGATCCGTTCCAGCCGATCCGGACGTGCCCGCCCTCCTCGCGGGGCTCCACCACCAGCCGCACGTGCAGCGGCCCGTCGTCGTAGGCCCACAGCTCCGACTCCGCGACCAGGAAGGCGTTCTCGGCGCGGGGCGGCAGCAGCCGGCGGCCGGACTCCTCCCACAGGCGGTACGTGACCGTGCTGACGCGGGTCGCCGCGTCCCGCAGCGCGCGGTCGCCGACCCGCCCGCACAACTCCCTGGCCTGCACGCGCAGGCTCATCAGCCGGTCGCGGCCCTCCTCGGTGTCGACGTCCTGGTCCAGCTGGTGGTACCAGATGCCCACGAGCTGGTCGACGAGGACCTGGTCCTGGCCGCCCGCCGCCACCGAACGCACCGACTCCGCGACCCGGTCCAGCCGGTGCGCCGCCTCCAGCGGCGCGCCGACGACGTCGGCGGCCTCGAAGGAGACCAGGTCGGCGTCGAGATCGAGGAGGAGGCTCTCCTGCGCCACCTCGTCGCCGCGCAGGGTCTCAAGCTCCCGGGTGCGCATCGGCAGGCCGAGGTCCTGCTTGGTGGCCAGCGCCTCCCGGTGCCGGGCCGGGTCGCCGCTGCTGCGGGCGGCCTGGATGTACTCCTCCACGGCGGGCGCCAGCTGGGGCCGCCGGTCCGGTGCGACCGTGAACTCCCGTACCAGTTCCCGGTAGCTGTCGGCGGACTCCGCGCTCCTGCCCTCCTGCCAGAGCAGCCGGGCCCACAGCCACCTGGCGTCGGGGGAGGACGACTGCCGCAGCTCCAGCAGCGAGCGCAGGACCGTCAGCCGGCGGTGCGACGGCTGCGGGCGGGCCAGCTCCGCGGCGCGGGCCTCCGCCACCCGCTTGAGGGGCCCCGGGCCGAGCAGCCCCCGGACCAGGGTGAGGTGGTCGGGGCGGCGGTCGCGCAGCGCCGCGGCGACGATGTCGTTGACGTGCGGCACGGTCCGCAGCAGGTACCGCAGGGCCTCCGCGACCAGCGCGTCGTCCCCGACGTCCTGTCCGAGGAGCATCGCCACCGCGCCGAACATGCGGGCCAGCCCCGCGGGACGGTCGGCGGCGACGGACAGCAGCGTGCGGGCCGCGGCGTGCGGGTCGTTCAGGTGGTGGTACTCCAGCCCGGCCTGGGCCAGCGGCAGGTCGGTGCGGCCCAGCCCCAGGTCCTCGTCGCGCATCCGCGCGATCTCCGCGACGGCCGCCGCGGGTCCGCCGGTGACGTGGGCCAGCGCCGCCCGGGGCCGGATGAACGCGCTGCTGAACGCGAAGCCGTCCACCAGTTGCCGGGCCAGGTCGAACTCCCCGGTCTCCAGCAGGGCCAGCACCAGGTCGTTGGCGACCACCTCGTTGCGGGGGTGGGCCTCGTAGACCGTGCGCCACAGGGCCGCGGCGTCGTGCCAGCGGTTGTCCCGGGCCATCGCCAGGCCCTCGGTGAACGCCTCGGCCGTCGCCGGGCTCATCCTCCTGAGGGGCTCCGGGCCGACCGTCCGGGGCTCCGGTCTGACCAGCCGCTCGGCCTCTCCGGCCAGCCCCTCGACGAGCTGGCCGCACTGGGTGCGCATCAGCAGCGTCTGCTGGACGAAGAGGGGTGAGCCGGGTTCGGTCCCGCGCAGACCACGGGCGAAGGAGTCGGCCAGGAGCCGGTTCTCCCACTCCTCCGGCTTCGCCCGCGGCAGCGCGGAACCGGTACCGGCGAGAACCGGCCGCCCGACCACCACCGGGCTCCCGCCGAGATCCGGGCGCCCCGGTGACACCAGCGAGCCGGCGAGCCCCGCCCGCGCCGACGGCATCACACCGTCGGCACGCTCCGGATACACCGGCGAGGCGACGGGGCCGCCGTGGCCCGCCCGCCCCGACGATGTCGCGGCGCCGGGCTGGTCCGGGCGGGGCGAGGCTGTCGCGGCGTCGAGGTGGTTCGGGCCCCCCTCCGGCGAGGCGGTGTCGGTGTGGTCCGGGCCCCCCGCCGGCGAGGCGGCGTCGGTGTGGTCCGGGCCCGACGCCGGCGAGGCGGCGTCATCGGCGGACTCGCCGCCGTCCATGCCGGCCTGCCGTGAAGATGGCTCCGCGGCGGGCTGCCGCGAGGACGATTCCGTGGTGCCCGCCCGGAAGGACGGCTCCGCGGTGGTCGCCCGTGACTCGCCGCCATCCATGGCGGCCTGCCGCGAGGACGTCCCCGCGGTGGCCTCCGGCGAGGACGCTTCCGCGGTGGTCCCCCGTGAGCCGTCGGGCTCGGCGCCAGCCATGGCGGCCTCCCGTGAGGACGGCCCCCCGGTGGCCTCCCGTGAGTCGTCGGCGGACTCGCCGCCGCCCAAGGCGGCCTGCCGCCAGGACGATGACGCGGTGGTCCCCCATGAGCCGCCGACGGACCCGGCGCCATCCACGGCGGCCCGCCGCGAGGACGACCCCGCGGCGGCCTCCCGCGAGGACGACCCCACGGCGGCCTCCCGTGAGGACGGCCCTGCGGTGGCCTCCCGCGGAGACGATCCCGCGGCGGCCTCCCGTGAGCCGTCGGTGGGCTCGGTGGCGTTCGTGGGGGGTCGCCGTGGCGGTGCCGTGGTGGCCCCCCAGGGGGCCGGTTCCGTGGTGCGGGATGCCGGGCCGGCGATGAGGGACGCGCTGCTGGGCGTGAGCAGACCGCGCGGCGAGGGCCGGTCCACCAGGCGGAACACCTCGTCCACCGCCAGCCGGTCCGCCGGTTCCAGGGCCGAGCGGCTGCTGATCCTGGCCTCCAGCTCCAGCGTGTCGGCGGCCTCCGTCAGGAGGCCCACCCGGGCGTAGGCCGCCGCGATGTTCCAGGCCGCCGTGGAACCGGTCCAGAACCGGTCCGCGTACCCCCGGTACAGCTCCAGCGCCTCCTCGGCGCGCTCCGCGGCGACCAGCGCGCCGAGGGCGTTCGGATAGGCCAGTACGTGACCGGCGCCCAGCGCGGCCGTCCAGGCGTCGGCCGCCGCGGCCGGACCGTGCAACTGGTCCAGCTCGTGCGCCTCGTGGAGCAGGGACGGACCGTCCTGCGGGCGCTGCGGCAGGACGAGCTGGGAGCGGCGCGGCCGCAGCCGCACGACCTCGCCCGAGCCGGGTCCCCGCGCCTCCGACGGCAGCGGAGGAGCGGTCCGGGCGACGATCCGGTCGGCCTCCTCGTCCTCGCCGTGGCTGCGCAGCAGCCCGACCAGGCGGTGCCAGATCCGGGGCCGCTGCGTCGGCCGGCAGTGCTCGGCGAAGTCGGCCAGCAGCCGGGTCGCCTTGCGGTGGTCGCCGGAGTCGTCCAGCGCCGACGCCAGCCGCTCCACCAGCCTGGCGTCCCCGGCGGCCACGACCTGGTCGGCGAGACCGGCCGGAGCCTCCCGGTCGGACTGCTCGGCGACCCGGTCGATCAGCAGGTCGAGCAGGGTCAGCCTGGCCCACGGCGCCACCCGTTCCAACTGCTGGGCGACGGCCAGGACCGGCGTCGGCCCCCGCTCGTCCACCAGTTGGCGGGCCGACTCCACCAGCGCGGCCTTGTCCTGCCGGCCGCTCAGCGCCTGCTGCACGATCTGCTGCTCCGGGGCCGGCGGGGTCCGCAGGCCCCGGAACGACGGCGACGGCGCGTGCGGGACGCCGGTGCGCCGGTCGAGCTGGGCGACCCAGTCACCGGGTCCGCCCAGCGCCACGACCTGCTGCCGCATGTCGAGGGCCACGTTCGGCCGGCCGGCCGCCACGGCCACCAGCCCGGCCTCGTAGCAGAGCCGCCAGTCGGCCTCGCCCCGCGCGCGCCGCTGGGAGACCAGCGCCAGCGCGTCGTCGATCCGCCGGTCCTCGCGCCATATCTTCATCAGCAGCAGCAGGCCCGGACTGCGCGGCGCGGCCTCGACCAGGGCGCGCAGCAGCCACTCGGCGTCCCGGCGGCGGCCCACCGTGAAGAGCCGTTTGGCCAGCGACTCGAAGTGCTGCATGGCGGGGTTGCTGATCCGGGCGGGCGGCCGGGAGGCGGCCGGCGAGCCGTACGGCGCCGGGGCGGGCGACACCGCCCGGCCGGACTCGGCCAGCCGCTCGGCGACCAGCGGCCACACCACCGGCGGCACCTGGTCACCGGTCTCGACGGCCCGCTCCAGGGTGTCCGCGGCGTCCTCGGCGCGGCCCAGCAGCTCCTGCGCGCAGGCCCGGTTCCACAGCAGCCAGCCGGACGCGTCGGACGGCAGCAGCCTGTCGGCCCACTCGGCCGCGAGGGCGGCCTCCCCGGCCCGGCAGGCCCAGCCGATCGCGCAGGCGGCGGCCGCCGGCCCGGCGGGCCCCGGGGCGTCGGCGGCCCACGCGGCGAGGCCCTGCGCGGTCTCCAGCGGGTTCTCCAGCTGGGTCAGCGCCCGGTACAGCCCCTGCGGCACGCCGTCCGCGTCCGACGGCAGCAGATCCTCGTGGAGCAGCAGCGGCGGCAGGGAACGGTCCTCGGCCGGCGGCCGCGCCGGAGCGCCGGCCGGCCGGTCCGCACCGGCCGGGACCGGCCACGCGGCCGTGGCGTGCCCGGCCGCCGGCCGCGGCTGGACCAGCCGCCGGTCCAGTTGCAGCAGGTCCTGCTCCGGCGCCCCCGCCCCGGCCAGCCGGTCGCGCAGCTCACCGGCGCGGGACAGGTCACCGCTCTCGCAGGCCACCAGGGCGAGGTCGAAGGTCAGCTTGGAGTCGCCGGCGTCCCGCGCGGACATACGGGACACGAACCGTTCGGCGTCGGCGAGCCGGTGCTCCTCGCGGTAGATCTTCATCAGCAGGGAGCGGCCGGGAGCCGTCGGACAGACCTCGGTCAGCGCCTCCAGGACCAGTTCGGCGTCGGTGGAACGCCGGCCGAGCCGCAGCCGCTTGGCGGTGGCCTCGAACCGCTGCGTCACGAAGACGTCGGTGCGGGCGTCCGGGACGGGCCGGGACCTGGGCGGCCGGCTGAACGGGCAGGGCCGCCCGGCGGCCTGGAACAGGTCGAGCACCGGCTGCACGACGAGCTGCGGCGGACTGTCGCCGAGCCGGGCGACGGCCTCGAAGGCGTCGACGGCACCGCCGACGTCCCCCGTCGCCCCGCGCGCGCACCCCTCGTTCCACAGCCGGGTCGCCGACCGGCTGGCCCGCTCGGCGAGACGCGCCTGCTGGTGCAGGGCGCGCTCCGGATCGCCGTGGAACACCGACCAGCCCACGGCGCACACGGCGGCCGCCCGCTGCGCCGGACCCGGCTCACCGGCCGCCAGCCGCTCGAACGCGGTGGCCGCGCCCTCCGCACCGCCCTCGGCCACCGCGCGCAGGGCCGGGGTCAGCAGCGGGTGCCAGGGCTCCTCCAGCAGCTCCGCCAGGAGCAGGATCGGCGGGACCAGCACGGGCCGGCCGCCGGGCACGGCCGCCCCCCGCGATCCGGTCCGCCGCCCGCCGCCCGGCGCGGTCCTGCGCGGCGTCAGCCCCTGGGCCATCTCCTCGGCCATGGTGAGCAGCTTCTCGGCGGCGTCCTCGTCCTCGGTGCGCTCCGCGGTCTCCAGGTAGTCCGCGAGCCGGACCAGCGCCGGCGAGGCGTCGTCCCCGCCCTCCTCCCCGCCGTCGGCCAGGTCCGCGCCGGCCTTCGCCAGCCGCTCCCGCAGGGCGTGGACGCGCTCCAGCCGCCGGCCGCGCACGACCAGCGGCCGGGCCAGCTCCAGCAGCGAGTCGACCTGCCCGATCCTGCCCTGCGCGACGTCCGCGCGGACCTCCTGGAGGAACTCCTCCAGCTCCGGGCTCTCCGCGATGTGCCGGGCGATGCCGTCGAGCCGGCCGCGGACCGACGCCAGCGTGGCGCGGGCCTCGGCGACGGCCGGGCTCCCGCGTCCCGTCTCGCCGAGCGCGAGCGCCGGACGGAGCGCGTCGCGCGTCTCCAGCAGGGACAGCCGCTCCTCGGCCAGTTCCAGCACCGGCGTCGGGTCGAACCCGGCGGCACCTCCCTCGGCACCGCCCTCGGCGACGTCTTCGAGGACCAGCGGCAGCAGACCCCGGGCCGCCGGGGAGAGCTGGGCGACGTCGTCGTCCGTGACGCGGACCGGCGTGGGCGGCGGGGCCTCGCGCACCATCGCGGCGAGGGCCAGCACCTCCCGCATGCGGTCGGCGATCCGCCCCGCGGTCTCCACCGTCTGCTGATAGCGCACCCCGCCCATGGCCAGGGGCTTCAGCAGCGCGCCGTTCACCGAACGGACGGCGTCCGCGGGTGACCTGACCAGCAGCAGACAGGCGTCGGGGCCTTCCTCGGTGAACGCCTGCAAGGGTCGCAGGAACAGCTCCTTGCCCATCACGTGGTTCGCGGCGGCGGCCGCCTGGACCTCCGTCTCCAGCTCCCGCCGTGCCTCCCGCAGCAGACTCCCCTGGGCGGCCTGGTGCGCGGGCCGGCCGCCCGCGGACACGACCGACTGCAGGGCGGCCTTGAGGGTCCGGGGGAGCACCTCGTCACCGAGGAAGCCGCCGGTCGCGAACCGTCCGGTCCACGTGAAGCACCAGAAGTCCAGCAGGGCCCCGACGCCCTCGGGATCGTCCCCGGCGAACGCGCGGGCGAGCAGCGCGACGTGCTGTACGGCGAGCGACCTCTCCGGCTCGACCGCGTGCGCGTGGAAGATCGCCTTACGGGCGACCGCGGCCGCGGCGGGAGCCGCCGCCGTCGCGGTGCCGGGGTCCGGGGGTGCGTCGGCCACCAGGGAAGTGAGGTACGCGTCCACCGACGCTTCCCATTCGACAGCCTCGCCCACCTGGCACCCCCGCACCACCGCTGAGTGACTGATTGTCCGTCATCAGCCGTGCGGAGGGAACCACTTGAGTCACCTCGGAGCGCCGCGGGTCGGCAGCCGTCACCGCGCCCGCCCCGGCCCCACGGGCCGTAAATACGGTGGCGGCCCGGTCGGCCCGCGTCCTAGGGTGAGCGCGAGCGAACCGAGGCAGCGGCTCCCGCCGCCGCCGTGAACGACCAGGAACCCGGGAGGTGTCGACCGATGGCTGTCCTCGCGCAGGGCGTTGCCCGCATCCAGTCACTCCAGTCCACCTCCGCGGCCACCGGCTGACCTCACCCACACTTCTCGCGTCGGGGCCGCCCCTGTGAAGGGCCACCCTTGTCTTCCTCACCTTCGTCTTCCGCTTCTCCCTCCCTGTCCGCCTACGGCTGGGACGCCGGCTGGGCCGACGCGTTCGCGCCCCACGCCGCGGAAGGGCTGCTGCCCGGCCGGGTCGTCCGGGTCGACCGCGGGCAGTGCGACGTGGTCACCGCCGACGGCACGGTCCGCGCCGACACCGCCCACGTCACCCCGAAGGACCCCCTGCGGGTCGTCTGCACCGGAGACTGGGTCGCCGTCGAACCGGCCGGCGACCCGCGCTACGTGCGTACGTACCTGCCGCGCCGCACCGCCTTCGTGCGGTCCACCTCCTCCAAGCGGTCCGAGGGGCAGATCCTCGCGGCCAACGTCGACCACGTGGTCGTCGCCGTGTCGCTCGCGGCCGAACTGGAGCTGGCCCGCGTCGAACGGTTCCTGGCGCTCGCCTGGGAGTCCGGCGCCCAGCCCGTGGTCGTCCTCACCAAGGCCGACCTCGTGCCCGACCCGGTGACGCTCGGCCACCTAGTCCAGGACGTGGAGGCGGCCGCGCCCGGCGTGCCGGTGCTCTCCGTCAGCGCCGCGCTGGGGGAGGGACTCGACGTCCTCGCCGCCGTCGTCTCCGGCTCCACCACCGTGCTGCTCGGGCAGTCCGGCGCGGGCAAGTCCACCCTCGCCAACGCGCTGCTCGGCGAGGACGTCATGGAGGTCCAGGCCATCCGTGACATCGACGGCAAGGGCCGTCACACCACGACCACCCGCAATCTGCTCGTGCTGCCCGGCGGCGGTGTGCTCATCGACACACCCGGACTGCGCGGCGTCGGACTGTGGGACGCGGGGCACGGCGTCGGACAGGTCTTCGCCGAGATCGAGGAACTGGCCGCGGAGTGCCGGTTCCACGACTGCGCCCACGAACGCGAGCCGGGCTGCGCGGTGCTGGCCGCCGTCGACTCCGGTGAACTGCCCGAACGGCGGCTGGACAGCTACCGCAAGCTCCTGCGGGAGAACCAGCGGATCGTCGCCAAGACCGACGCCCGGCTCCGCGCGGAGATCCGCAAGGAGTGGAAGCGCCGGGGCGCCGAGGGCCGGGCGGCCATGGAGGCCAAACGGGGTCGTGCGCGTTAACAGTTGAGTACGGGGACGCTGTTGCCCGGGGGACCAAAGGTGTAGGCCGTTCGAGTGGAGGTAGTGTGTCCACAGCTCGAACGGCTGCCCACGTGGAGCGCGTTGGTGGCCGTGACGGGCGCGTCGTCCGTCCGGCTCCCACCAGCACGAGACCCGAGAGTGAGCCCCATGAACGTGTCGACCGGCAGCGGCAAGCCGTGGAGCCGGGGCACTCTGACGGCCCTGGTCTGCGCCGTCGTGCTGATGCCCGGGACGAGCCACGCGGTCCCGGAGGAGCCCTCCCCGCGTGACGGACGGTCCCTGGAACAGGTCCGCACCGACCTGGAGGGCCTGTACCGCGAGGCGGAGGTGGCCAACGAGGCCTACAACACCGCCGATGTGAAGGCCGCGAAGCAGGAGAAGCGGCTCAGCTCCCTGCGCACGGACCTCGCCCGTGCCGAGAACCGGATGAACGACCTCGACGAACTCGCCGGCGCGGCGGCCAGGACCCAGTACCGCGGCGGCGGACTGGCCGCCACCGGTTTCCAGTTCCTGCTCGGCGACCACCCCGACCAGGCCCTCGACGAGGCCACCCAGGCCGTTCAGGCGCTGCGGAACCTGACCAACGTCACCGAGCAGCAGGAGACCGTCCGCGCGGAGCTGACCGCGAAGACGGACGCCGCCGACAAGGAACTGCGCAAGCTGCGGAGCAGCCGCGAGGACAGGGCCGAGGCGAAGAAGAAGATCGAGGGCAGGATCGCCGACGCCGAACAGATCGAGGCGGGCCTGGAGAAGGAGGAGACCCGCCAGCTGGCCCGCCTGGAGCAGGAGCAGGCACAGGAGGCCGAGACCGCCTGGGCGAGCACCGGATCGGGCGGCGGCGGCACCACGAACGGCGGCTCCGCTTCCGGCTCGGGCGGAGGCGGCGGCGGTGGTGGCGGTGGCGGCGGCGGTACGAGCGTCAGCGGAGCGGCCGGCAAGGCCGTCGACTTCGCCATGGCGCAGATCGGCAAGCCCTACGGCTGGGGTGCCGTGGGCCCCTCGGCGTACGACTGCTCCGGCCTCACCTCCCAGGCCTGGGCGGCGGCCGGACACCCCATACCCCGCACCTCCCAGGCCCAGTGGGCGGGACTGCCCCGGGTCAGCCTGTCCTCCGCACAACCAGGTGACCTGGTCATCTACTTCAGCGACGCCACCCATGTGGGCATGTACATCGGCGGCGGGAAGATCGTGCACGCCCCGCGCCCCGGCCGCACCATCACCACCGCACCGGTCAACCTCATGCCCGTCCTCGGCGTGGTACGGCCCGGATCCTGAGGTACGCATGAGCAACCTGCCGACGCCCCGCGACGAGCGGAACCTGCCCGCTCTCAGCCCGCAGCCGCTGATCCGTCTCGACGCCTACGTGGCCGAGGACGGGTCGACGGTCGTCAACGGCCACCTGCTGGAGATGGCCGGGACCCAGCCGTCCAACGAGCTGATCCTGGACGCCGTCGCCATGTTCGCCCGCACCCTGCGGGCCCCCGTGGCGGCCACCGTCATCGACCGCGCGGCGCAGCAGGTGGCCCGCCTGCGCGTCTATCCCGACGGCTCCAGCCGGACCATCGGCGAGGAGGAGGACCTGCCGCCGGGGCCCGAGCGCACCGCCGCCGAGGAGGCGTCGTTCCCTCCGCTGGCCCGCGTCGAGCGCATCATCCGGCACGCCGAACGCGAGGAACTGCACGCCGCGTTCGTCCTCGCCAGCGCACTGCGGGAACACCTCACGCTGCGCCGGGGCCCGCTGGACGACCTCTCCCTGGAGGCGCGGGCGATCGAGGCGTACCTGGCCTTCCGGCGCGGCGACTACACGCTCGCCACCGTCCTCTCGCTGGCCGTCGCGCGCATCCGCTGCCGCGTCGACCTGCCCAGGGCGGCGCCCGACGTGGCCCGCGCCACCGCGGCCTGGCAGCGGCTGACGGACGAGACGCAGATCGCCACCCGGGGCCAGGAACTGCTGCACATGTGGGACCGGCTCGCCGCGGAGGGCCTGGTGCGGGATCCCGCGCACCACGCCGTGGCCCAGTCCGTCCGCACGCGGCTCGAACGCGGCAACCGGGCTGCGACGGCGGCCCTGCCCGCGGGCGCGGGCACGGCGGCGCCGGCCGCGGGAGCCGGGGCGGAGGACAGCGCGGGAACGCCCGGAATACCCGGCCGGCGGCCGGCCGAGATCGCCTCGGAGACACGGGACGGCACGGAGGACGAGCCCCTCAAGCCCACCCGCCGTGGACTGCGCCGCTTCACCCGATGGCCGGGCCGCACCGCCTCGTCCTGAGCCAGCATCTGCCGGGCCCCGGCTCCCTGGTCCTGGGGCCCTCGGGGCCCGTGCTCGCGCTTCCCAGGTCACTGCCGTGTCCGATTTCCGCCAGCCCGGACCTTCGCGGCGGTGGACACTGGGCGGTGTGAAGGACGATGACAGCAGGTACGAGGCGGTGCGGAGCCGGGACGCCCGGTTCGACGGCGTGTTCTTCCTCGCCGTCGCCACGACCGGTATCTACTGCCGGCCCAGCTGCCCGGCACGTACCCCGGAGCGGCGCAACGTCCGGTTCTTCGCGACGGCCGCCGCCGCCCAGGGCGCGGGGTTCCGCGCCTGCCGGCGGTGCCGGCCGGACGCCGTGCCGGGCTCCGCGGAGTGGAACGTCCGCGCGGACACCGTCGGCCGCGCCATGCGGCTGATCGCCGACGGAGTCCTCGACCGCGAGGGCGTCACCGGGCTCGCCGCCCGCCTCGGCTACAGCGCCCGGCAGGTGCAGCGGCAGCTCACCGCGGAGCTGGGCGCCGGACCGGTGGCCCTGGCCCGCGCCCAGCGGGCGCACACCGCCCGCGTCCTGCTCCAGACCACCGAGCTGCCCGTCACCGAGATCGCGTTCGCCGCCGGATTCGCCAGCGTGCGGCAGTTCAACGACACCGTCCGCGGCGTGTACGCGGACACCCCGAGCGGGCTGCGCGCCGCCGCCCCCGCCCGGGACCGGGCCGCGTCCGGGGAAGGGATACCGCTCCGGCTCGCCCACCGCGGCCCCTACCGCGCCGGCCCCGTCCTCGACCTGCTCGGACGGGAGGCCGTACCGGGTGTGGAGGAGGTGACCGGCCCGCCCGGCCGCCGCGTGTACCGGCGTACGCTCCGGCTGCCCCACGGCACCGGCGTCGCCGCCGTCGACGAGCGGGGCTCCACCCCGCGCACCGGCAGCGGCGGCTGGCTCACCGCCCGGCTGCACCTCACCGACCCGCGCGACCTGACCACCGCCGTGCAGCGGCTGCGCCGCCTCTTCGACCTCGACGCCGACCCGTACGCCGTCGACGAGCGGCTCGGCGCCGACCCGCGGCTGGCCCCGCTGGTCGCCGCCCGCCCCGGGCTGCGCTCACCGGGCACCGCCGACCCCGCCGAGTACGCCGTACGCGCGCTCGTGGGACCCGCGGCGGCCGGACAGCTCGTCCAGCGGTACGGCAAACGGCTGGACGCGCCCAGCGGCGCCCTGACCCACCTGTTCCCGGAACCGTCCGTGCTGGCCGCGGCCGAGCCGCACGGCACCCTGGGCGCGCTCACCACCGCCCTCGCCGACGGCGCCGTACGCCTCGACGCCGGCGCCGACCGCGACGCGGCGCACACCGCCCTGCTCGCCGTGGACGGCCTGGACCCGGCCACCGTCGCCGCCGTCCGCGTCCGCGCCCTCGGCGACCCGGACGTGGCCCCGCCCGGCATGCACGCCCCTGACACCTGGCGCCCCTGGCGCTCCTACGCCCTTGCCCACCTGCGCGCAGCAGGAGAGTCGGAGTGACCGTGATGACATCCGTGTACTGGTTCGAGACCCGCAGTCCCGTCGGGCCGCTGCTCCTCACCGCCGCGCCGGACGGAGCGCTGACCTCGCTCTCCGTGCCCGGCCAGAAGGGCGGCCGGACCGTCCAGGACGGCTGGCGGCAGGACCCCGGACCGTTCCGGGAGGCCGCCGAACAGCTCGCCGCCTACTTCGCCGGGGAGCGGACCCGGTTCCGGCTGCCGCTGCGCGCCGAGGGCACCGCCTTCCGCACCAAGGTGTGGGACGCGCTCGACGCCGTCCCCTACGGCACGACCACGACGTACGGGGAGATCGCGGCCCGCGTCGGCGCGTCCCGGGCCGCCGTACGGGCCGTGGGCGGCGCGATCGGCGCCAACCCGCTGCTCATCCTGCGCCCCTGCCACCGGGTGATCGGCGCCGACGGTTCGCTGACCGGCTACGCCGGGGGACTGGACCGCAAGACGCGGCTGCTGACGCTGGAGGGTGTGCCCGCCGCCGTGCCGGTCAGCCCGCGAACACCGCGCCCAGCCACGCTCCGGTGATCAGCAGGCAGGCGGAGAGTTCCGTCAGCACGCTCCAGCCGCCCGCGCGCATCGCCGCGCGTACGGCCGTCACCGCGTCGCCGTGGCGGCCGAGCCGCCGGCGCTCGGCGGCGTAGAGGCCGCCGAGGAAGCCGGGGACGGCGCCCACCACGGGGATCAGGACGAAACCGGCGAAGGCGCCGCATCCCGCGCAGACCATCAGCCGTCCTTCGGCGTCCGCCTCGCGCAGCCGCCGCGACGGCAGCGCGAGGCGGACCGCCAGCGACAGCAGCAGTACGGCAGTGGCGCCGACCAGCACCGCCCAGGCCAGCGGCCGCGGGTCCGTCAGCGCCCACCACAGGACCGCCGCCCACACCAGCCAGGACCCGGGTACGCCGGGCAGCAGCACACCGCACAGCCCGAACGCGACGACCAGGCCCACCATCAGGAGGTCCACCGCTCCCATCTGACCAGGGTGCGGCAGCCGGCCCCGAAACGCAGATCGGCCGGGTTCACTGTCAGCCGGTTGCTCCGGTTGCTCCGGTTGCTCCGGTCGCTGCGGTCGCTGCGGTCGCTCCGGTTTCTCTGGCCACCCAGCCGCGTTCGTAGGCGTGCCAGCCCAGTTGGAGGCGGGTGGTGACGCCGGTCAGCTCCATCAGCCGCTTGACGCGGCGCTGCACGGTCCTGAGGCCGAGGTCGAGCTGCTTGGCCACGCTGGCGTCGGTCAGCCCCGCCAGCAGCAGCGACAGGATCTCCAGGTCGGTGGCGTCGGGGGCGTCCGGGGTCTCCTCCCGCACCCCCGCGCTGCCGAGCCGCAGCGGCAGCGCGCCGCGCCACACCGACTCGAACAGGCCCGAGAGCAGTTCCAGCAGACCGCTGGCGTGCACGACCAGCGCGGCGGGTTCGGCGGAGCGCGCGGTGAGCGGCACGAGGGCGAGCGCGCCGTCGGCGACGACCAGTTTGGTCGGTACCCGGTCCACCACCCGGACCTGTTCGCCGCGGCCCAGCGCGGCGGACAGCTCCGTGAAGCCGTCCGGGCGGTCCAGCACCGACCGCTCCACCACCGCGCGGTAGCGGACGCCGCGCCCGGTGGCCTCCTCCTCGGCGTCGTTCTCCATGCCGGTGACGGCGACGGGGGTGCCGGTGACCAGCGCGCAGACCTCCTCGGTCGCGCCGAGCTGGAGCTGGAGGAAACGGCGGGCGACCGCAGCCGCGCCGGTCACCACCTCGACCAGGTCGTGCACGGCGGGTTCGCCCGCCGCCGCGCGGTACTCCTCCGCGAGCAGGGCGGCGGTCAGTTCCGCCTTCTCCAGGCGGTGGCGCTGCTGGGTGAGCAGCGCGCCGAGCGCCACGCCGGGCGGGGCGGCGACCCAGCGGCCCGGACGGGCGGAGGACTGGGCGGCCAGGCCGTACCGTTCCAGGCGGCGCAGGGCGCGCTCGGTGTCGCGTTCGCCGAGGGCCAGCCGCCGGGCGAGGTCGGGCACGTCGGCGGCGCCCACGGACACCAGGGCCCGGTACGCGGACTCCTGTGCCTCTTCCAGCCCCAGAACTCCCAGCATCAGACGCCGTCCCTCCCCTGGACACCAGCCACCCGGGATGCCTCCCGTGGCGGAAAACGGCCACGGCGCAAACCCGCCTCGGAACATCATCGCCGTACCGTCGGTCACTCTGCCAAAGTGGCGTCACCGAGGCCCTCCGCGGTGCCTCGACGTCCGGCGACTCTCTCGCCGCTTCCGCCGTGATCCGGGCCCCTTCCGCGTGCCCGGATCGCCCTGCTGTCGCCGGGCGGTTCTCCCGTGGGGGGTGGGACCGCCCGGCGGCCTCCACACGCCGCTTTTTCCCGATGCCCCGTTTTCATCCGGCCCCGGCGGTGGACAATTGGGGGCATGAGCCAGCAGGGGGGAAGTCCCACCGGCCCGGAGGACGACTGGTGGGGGCAGCTGTACGACGACTCCAGCGGCGACACGGGGGGTACGGGCGGGCCCGGGTCGCCCTCCGACTCCGTGGACGACCGCTTCGCATCGGCCTCGGAGGCCCTGGGAGGCGACCCGGCGGCCCCCCACGACCTCCGGCCGGAGCCGCCCGGACGGATTCCCGGGCCTCGGCGGGACGTTTCCGGGGACACGGACTGGTGGCGGGACGGAGCCGGGCCCGCCAAAGCGTCCCGCTCCGCTCCGGCGGGGGGCCCGGGTGACGAGGAGTCACCGCCCGCCGCGCACCGCCCGCCCCGTACCGGCCCCGGCCCGCGCCACGCGGGAGCGGACCCGCCGCGCGCGCCGTGGGAGCCGCCGCCGACCGGGCCGACCGGGCCGACCGGGCCCGTGACGTTCCCACCCGGACTCCGGCCACCGTACGGCCGGGTATCGGGCAACCCGCCCGAGCCGAATCCCCGGAACCGCCCCGTCCAGGGGAACGAACCGGGTGGCCAGATGTCCGGCGGACGTGGAGGCGATGCGGGGAGCCCGCGTGACCGGGCGTCCGGCGGCCCGGGTGATCGGGTGTCCGGCGGCCCCGGACGCGATGCCGGGATTTCGGGTGGCTCGGTCCCCGACGGCCGTGGGGGCGGCTCAGGGACACCGGGTGACCGGGATCGGGCCAGGAGCGAAGGCGGCCTCGCGGCCCCGGCCGACCGGGATCGGGCCAGGAGCGAAGGCGGCCTCGCGGCCCCGGCCGACCGGAACCGGGCCGAGTGGGAACGGGGTCCTGGGGGCGAGGCCGACCGGGACCCCCGGACGGCCCAACCACCGCCCACCCTGGCCGACCGCCCCTTCCTCGCACCCCCGCCGTCCCCGCCCTCGCCGTCCGTGCCCCCGCGTCCCACGGCTCCTCCGCCCCGTCGCCCGGACCCGCCCCGGACACCCCCCACCCCGGACTCCGTCCCACCGCTGCCGGTCGCCGATCCGAGGCCGAACCTCGCGGACTCCATCCCGCCGCTGCCGGCCCCGGCTCCGCAAGCGGACACACCGCCCCCACCGACACCCACGTCCCTCCCCGTCACCCCGCCCCCGTCTCCCACCGCGCCCCCGCCCCCGGCCTCCCCACCCCTGCCCCTCCCCGCCGACTGGCTCGCGGCTCCGGCCACCGGAAGGCTCCGCACCGAAGGACCGGGCGTCGAAGGGCCTGGCGTCGACAGGCCAAGTACCGACAGGTCAGGTACCGAAGGGCCAAGTACCGACAGGTCAGGTACCGAAGGGCCGGGTACCGACGGGCCGGGTACCGAAGGGCCGGGTACCGACAGGCCAGTTGCCGAAGGGCCGGGGCGTGGGGTCGGTGTGGGGCGGGACTTTGTCGGGGGGCGGCCTCCCACCTATGACGCCGAGCCCACCGTGCTCCCCGTCACCGATCCCGACGCGCTCGACGACGTCGTACCGGACACCGTGCTGGACGGGGCCCGGTACGGGACCTGCACGCTGCGGGCGCTGTCCTTGCGCGGGGACTCCGCGCGCTACCGCGGAGACCCGCGCCGCGACGCCCTGCTGACCGCCCGTTTCGGAACGGGCGACCACGCCCTCGTGCTCGTCGCAATGGCCACCGGCGCCCGCGCCGCCGCCTCCGGCCCGGCGCACCGCGCCGCCGCCGAGGCGTGCCGCTGGATCGGCCGGGCCGTGGGCCGCAGTCACGCCCGGCTCGCCGAGGACCTCCGCGCCGCCCGCCGCGGCGAGCTGAAGTCCGGGCTGCACCGGCTCACCGACCGCAGCCTCGGCCGGCTGCGGGCCAGCGCCACCGAGCAGGGCCTCGCCCCCGAGGAGTACGCCGCGGGACTGCGCTGCCTGCTGATCCCCGCCGACCCGGAGTGCCGTACCCGGGTGTTCTTCGGGGTCGGCCCCGGCGGCCTGTTCCGGCTGCGGGACGGCGGCTGGGAGGACATCGAGCCACGGCCCGCCGACACCACCGGCGCCCCGGTGTTCGGCTTCGGCTCGCCCCCCACGGCCCCCGCCGAGACCCCCGGCGGTGACCGGCTCACCATGGACCTCAACATTCCCACGCCCCCCACCCCGTACGGCCCCGACCCGACCGCCCCCGACCCGCCCCGCGAACCCTTCCGCTTCCGTGCCTCCGTCGCCCGCCCGGGTGATGTGCTGCTGCTGTGCGGCGCCGGCCTGGCCGACCCCCTGCGCGGTGAGCCCGAGCTGCGGGACCACCTCGCCGGACGGTGGTCCGGTCCCGTCCCGCCGGGCCTCGCCGGCTTCCTCGCCGACGCCCGCACCCGGGTCAAGGGTTACGCCGACGACCGCACGGCCGCCGCGGTGTGGGAGGCATGACCGGGACACCTGTGCCTTCATGGAAGCCGGGGGACGCGCAGGATCGTCGGCGGACCGAGAGGGCACACGCACGTCATGGCCAAACAGAACGTAGCCGAGCAGTTCGTCGACATCCTCACCCGCGCCGGAGTCGAACGCCTGTACGGCGTCGTCGGCGACAGCCTCAACCCCGTCGTGGACGCCGTCCGCCGCCACCCCGGCATCGACTGGGTGCACGTCCGGCACGAGGAGACCGCCGCCTTCGCGGCCGGCGCGGAGGCGCAGATCACCGGCAAGCTGGCGGCGTGCGCCGGGTCCTGCGGACCGGGCAACCTGCACCTCATCAACGGGCTCTACGACGCCCACCGCTCCATGGCCCCCGTCCTCGCTCTCGCCTCCCAGATCCCCTCCAGCGAGATCGGCCTCGGCTACTTCCAGGAGACCCACCCCGACCGGCTGTTCCGCGAGTGCAGTCACTACTGCGAGCTGATCTCCAGTCCGCAGCAGATGCCGCGGCTGCTGCACACCGCCGTGCAGAACGCCGTCGGCCGCTCCGGGGTCAGCGTCGTCTCCCTGCCCGGCGACATCGCCGGGCAGCCCGCCCCCGAGGGCTCCGCGGAGACCGCGCTGGTCACCTCCCGGCCCACCGTCCGCCCCGGCGACGACGACCTCGACCGGCTGGTGCGGCTGATCGACGACGCCGAGAAGGTCACGCTCTTCTGCGGCAGCGGCACCGCGGGCGCGCACGCCGAGGTGATGGAGTTCGCGGGCAAGGTCAAGTCCCCGGTGGGACACGCCCTGCGAGGCAAGGAGTGGATTCAGTACGACAATCCGTACGACGTCGGGATGAGCGGTCTGCTGGGGTACGGCGCCGCCTACGAGGCCACCCACGAGTGCGACCTGCTGATCCTGCTCGGCACCGACTTCCCGTACAACGCCTTCCTGCCGGACGATGTGAAGATCGCACAGGTCGACGTCCGGCCCGAGAACCTCGGCCGCCGGTCGAAGCTGGACCTGGCGGTGTGGGGGGACGCGAAGGAGACGCTGCGGTGTCTCATCCCGCGGGTGAAGGAGAAGAAGAGCCGCAAGTTCCTCGACCGGATGCTGAAGAAGCACGCCGACGCCCTGGAGGGCGTGGTCAAGGCGTACACCCGCAAGGTCGAGAAGCACACGCCGATCCACCCCGAGTACGTGGCGGCCGTGCTGGACGAGGTCGCCGACGAGGACGCCGTCTTCACCATCGACACGGGCATGTGCAACGTCTGGGGCGCCCGCTACATCTCGCCCAACGGGCGGCGCCGGATCATCGGTTCGTTCTCGCACGGCTCGATGGCCAACGCGCTGCCGATGGCGATCGGCGCCCAGTTCACCGACCGGCACCGGCAGGTCGTGTCGATGTCCGGCGACGGCGGCTTCTCCATGCTGATGGGGGACTTCCTCACCCTCGTCCAGTACGACCTGCCCGTGAAGGTCGTGCTCTTCAACAACTCCTCGCTCGGCATGGTGGAGCTGGAGATGCTCGTCGCCGGGCTCCCCTCGCACGGCACGGACAGCAAGAACCCCGACTTCGCCGCCGTCGCACAGGCGTGCGGCGCGTTCGGCGTACGGGTGGAGAAGCCCAAGGATCTGGCCGGTGCGCTGAAGGCGGCCTTCAAGCACAAGGGCCCGGCCCTCGTCGACGTCGTCACCGACCCCAACGCCCTGTCCATCCCGCCGAAGATCAGCGCCGACATGGTGACCGGGTTCGCCCTGTCCGCGTCGAAGATCGTCCTGGACGGAGGCGTCGGCCGCATGCTGCAGATGGCCCGCTCCAATCTGCGTAACGTGCCCCGGCCTTAGTACTCATCCGCGCTTATATGCGCGGAGTTCGGCCAATTCCCCGCCCACCCTGGCCGAACCGTCCGTCACGAGGCCGTCCCGATGAGTGCCGGGCTCCCGATCGGGCATGGAACATCGTGAACGTGTTCGAGCGCGAGGGGAACCGGCACCGGCACGCGGGTGGGGGACATGGACAGGCAGGCACGGAGGAGCGGACCTGCGGCGGTCGGGGCCCGCCCGGTGGACGGGACGGTGGGAAAGGCCGACGACGCCATGGACGCGACGCCCCAGCTCAGGCGGAGACTCGGGCGCGACGACCTGGGGGCGGTGCCCGAGGCGCGCCGGGCGCTGCGCGAACTGCTCCGGCACTGGGGGCGGCCGGGCCGCTCGGAGGTGGCGGAACTGCTCGCCAGCGAGCTGGTCACCAACGCGCTGCTGCACACCGACCACGACGCGGTGCTCACCGCGACGGTCGGTCCCCGGGCGCTGCGGGTGGAGGTCCGGGACTTCGTGGCGCGGTGGCCCCGCACCCGGGTGGTGACGACCGGCGAGAGCACGCACGGCAGGGGGCTGATGCTGGTGCAGACCCTCGCCGACGCCTGGGGGGTGCGCAGGCACGCGGTGGGCAAGTCCGTCTGGTTCGAGCTGGAGACGGCCGGGCCCGCGTGAGCCCGCGGGCCCAGGGCCCGCACACGCGGAAGGGGGCGCGACCCTCGGGCCGCGCCCCCTTCCGGACGGCTTCCGTGCCGCAGCCGGTCAGCCGAACCGCCAGTCAGCCGAACCGCCGGCCGGCCGAACCGGCGGTCAGCCGAACTGCTGCTCCAGGTCCTTGAGCTTGCGCTCCAGGGAGTCCAGGCGCGGCAGGGCCTGGGTGTCGTCCTCGGCGGTGAGGTCGACGGTGATCGGGTCAGTGCCGCTGCGCACGGGCTGCAGCGAGGGACGCTGGCGCACGGGCAATTGCTCCGGCGTCGATATGGCAGGCTCCGCGGACACCTGGTCCGAGCCGCGCTCCACCGCCTGCACCTCGACCTCGACCTGGCGTCCGCCACGGCCGGGGAAGCGCTGGTGGCCACGGCTGATGGCCTTGAGCTGCGCCCGCTCCCGGCGTCCCTGCTCGCGCCGGCGCTGGCGGTTCTCGTCCTTCTTCCGCTTCTCGTCGCGCACTTCCTCGACCGCCTCGTCCAGGCTCCGCACGTTCTCCAGGAGCATCAGCGACCAGGCGCCGTAGGTCTCCCGGGGCGCGCGCAGCCAGCGGACGATACGGATCTGCGGCAGCGGACGCGGCACTAGGCCCTGCTCGCGCAGCGCCGCCCTGCGGGTCTGCTTCAGCGCGCGGTCGAACAGCACCGCGGCCGACAGGGACATGCCCGCGAAGAAGTGCGGGGCGCCCGCGTGGCCCAGGCCCCGGGGAGCGTGCACCCAGTTGAACCAGGCCGCCGCGAAGGCGAACGTCCACACGAGTATGCGGGAGCCGAGCGCCGCGTCACCGTGGCTGGCCTCGCGCACCGCGAGGACGGAGCAGAACATCGCCGCCCCGTCGAGGCCGAACGGGACCAGGTACTGCCAGCCGCCGGACAGGCCGAGGTTCTGCTCGCCGAACCCGACCAGACCGTGGAAGGAGAGCGCCGCGGCGACCGCGGCACAGCAGAAGAGGAGGATGTACGAGACCGTGCCGTACAGCGCCTCCTTGCGCCGGCGGCGTTCTTCCGCACGCTCCCACGAGTCGTCCGCGCTCGTGTCCTTCCCCGAGGAGCGCTTGCCGCGCGCGAGCACCGCCACCGCCGCCAGCATGCCCAGGAGCAGCACGGCGCCCGGAAGCAGCCAGTTCAGCGATATGTCGGTCAGTCTCATCTAGGGGTCCCTTGCATTGGGATAGGGCGTAACGCCCGCCATAGTGGCCCAACCCCGACAGCCCTCAGGGGTTTTCGGGGCAAGAGGCCGCCAAGGGAGTGCGGGGGAACGGTCCGGGGCGGCATTCTGCTCGAACTGGCGCTTGAGGAGCGGGAGTTGAGTTCGGATAAGAATACCCGTACGGGTGGTTCCGCGGGAACTGCCCGCGACGGATGGGGGAGGTGTGAACCAGACGTCGCCGTACGCGGGTCACCCGCTCGGATGATCTTAAATGACGCCCGGACGTGCCCCGCTCGCGCTCCCCGGGAGCGTCCGGGATCCCCGGTCCCGCGCGGGTGGGCTGACGCAATGTGCACCCATGGTTCTTGACGGACGAGTAACAACCAGCCGTAATGACCGCATAATGGCCTCAAGCAACGACACGTCCCCAGGAGGACCCGTGAGGGAGGGCGCGCAGAGACCGGCCGGTACGGGGACACCCGCCGTCCGTACGGCACCGGCCGCGCGGGTGCCCGCGCAGGCACAGCCCCGGACCGCCGGGCTCCGGCCCGGTGACGAGGCCGTACGCGGCGAGCACACCCATGCCGACGTCCCCGCCGGGCCGTCGCCGTCGCCGTCCCCGCCGGCCCGGCCGCAGGTGCGGCGGTCCTCCGTGCGCCGGCAGGTACTGGAGGCCCTGCGCGCCGCGCTCGTCTCCGGCGAGCTGCGGCCCGGCGAGGTCTACTCCGGGCCCGCGCTCGGCGAGCGCTTCGGCGTCTCCGCCACCCCCGTACGGGAGGCCATGCAGCAGCTCGCCCAGGAGGGGGCCGTCGAGGTCGTGCCCAACCGGGGTTTCCGCGTCGTCGAGCGGGGCGCCCGCGAACTGGCCGAGCTGGCCGAGATCCGGGCGCTGCTGGAGGTGCCGGTGCTGCTGCGGCTCTCCCGTACGGTGCCGGCCGAGCGGTGGGCGGAGCTGCGGCCGCTGGCCGAGGCGACCGTCCGCGCCGCCTCCTCGGACTGCCGCGCCACCTACGCCGAGGCCGACCGCGCCTTCCACCGCGCGATGCTGGCGGCCGCCGGCAACGAGCAGCTGGTCCGCATCGCCGACGACCTGCACCGCCGGGCGCAGTGGCCGCCGGCCGGCGGCCCCGCCGCACGCGGCCGGGCCGACCTCGTCGCCGACGCCCACCAGCACACCGCGCTCCTCGACGCGCTGATCGCCGGGGACGCGGAGGGCGTGCGGGCGCTGGTGGCGGAGCACTACGAGGGCGCGCGCTGACCGGCGCCGCGCGGGGCACCGCCCCGCCGGGGTCAGGGTTCGATGAGGCCGGCGCGGATCGCGTACCGGGTGAGTTCCAGCCGGTCGCGCAGGCCCAGCTTCTGCAGGAGGTTGGCGCGGTGCCGCTGCACCGTCTTGACGCTGATGAACAGGATCTCCGCGATCTCCTTCGAGGAGTGCCCCTCGGCGACGAGTTTCAGCACCTCCTCCTCGCGCGGCGTCAGCACGTGGCCGGGTTCCTCGCCGTGCCGGACCCGGTCCAGGTAGTTGCGGATCAGGGCGGTCACCGCGGCCGGGTACAGGAACGGCTCGTCCCGCATCGCCGCCCGGCACGCCGCGACGAGATCGCGGTCGGCCACCGATTTCAGGACGTATCCGCAGGCGCCGGCCCGCAGCGCCTGGAACAGGTACTGCTCGTTGTCGTGCATGGTCAGCATCAGCACCCGCAGCTCCGGGCGGAGCGCCGCCAGGTCCCGGGTGGCCTGGAGGCCGGTCAGCCGGGGCATGGCGATGTCCAGCACGGCGAGGTCCACGTCGTGGCCCCGGGCCAGCTCGACGGCCTCCGCGCCGTCCCCGGCCTCGGCCACCACCGTCAGGTCCGGCTCCCGGTCCAGGATGAGCCGCACCCCGCGCCGGACCAGCGCGTGGTCGTCGGCGAGCAGGATGCGGATCGGCGGGCGGGCGGGGGAGTCGTACGGCGGGCCGTCGGAGGCCGGGTGGATGGTCATCGTCAGTGCTGCTTCCTCGCCACGGGCGTTCAGTGCTGCTTCCTGGGGACGGGCGTTCAGTGCTGCTTTCTGGGGACGGGCGCGGTGAGCCGGATGCGGGTGCCGGCGCCGGGCGCGGAGGTGATGTCCAGGGCGGCGCCGAGCAGCAGCGCCCGCTCCCGCATGCCGCGGATGCCGGCGCCCTCGGACACGGACTCCATGCCGCGGCCGTCGTCGACGATGTCGAGCAGGACCGCTCCGCCGCCGTCGCGCAGACTCACGTCGACCCGTTCGGCGTCGGCGTGACGCGCCACGTTGGTCAGGCTCTCCTGGGCCACCCGGTAGAGGACCAGCTCCGTCTCCGGGTCCAGGGCGGGCAGGCCGCTGTCGCAGCGGCGCCGCACCCGCAGCCCGGTGTGGGTGGCGAAGTCGTGGGTGAGCGAGGCGAGGGCGCTGGTCAGGCCGAGGTCGTCGAGGACGCCCGGCCGGAGCCTGCGCACCAGGCGCCGTACCTCGTCCAGGCTCTCCCGGGTGATCTCCTGGGCCTGCTGGAGCTCTTCGCGCATCGGCTCCGGGGCCTCGTCGGCGGCGCGCTTGAGGACCAGCAGGATCGCGGTCATGCTCTGCCCGACCTCGTCGTGCAGCTCCTGGGCGATACGGCGGCGCTCGGCCTCCTGGGCGAGCAGGGCGCGGCCGCTGCTGGTCGCCCGCTCGTGCTCCAGGCGGGCGAGCATGGCGTTGAAGGTGCGGATCAGTTCGGCGGCCTCGCCGGTGGGCGGTTCCGTCAGCCGCTGTCCCGGGCGGAGCAGGTCGACGGTGGTCATCAGCTTGGTGAGCCGGCCCAGCGGGGCGAGACCGAGGCGGAGCAGGGCGCCGTTGGCGACGAGCATCACGGCGAGGCCGACGAGGAGGACGACGGCCTCGGCCAGCGCGACCGACACCGAGACGGTCACCGGGGCCAGCAGCAGTACGGCCGTGGCGGCGCCGAGCACCACCGCGTTGAGGCAGAAGATCCGCCAGAACAGCGACACCGGCGCCACCTCCGTCCCTCATGTCACGCGCATCGGTCCGCTGACCAGCCTCGCCGGTCGCACGGGGGCGGGTCGATGGGGGCCGACCCCCATTTCCGCGCGACGAGCTGCCCGCGTCCGCGTGCACGCGACACCCACGGTCCGTACGTCCGTGGCACCCCGCTCGGTGGATACCGCGAACCGGGCCGAATGGGGCGCGGGCCCGATGGGCGCGGGGCGCGGGGCGGGCCACGCTGGAAGCGACGCGCGCTGCCCGCGACAGTTCTGTGACGAACGACTCCGTGACGAACGATTCCGTGACGAGCTCCGTGAGGAAGGACCCCGCCGTGCCGCCCGACGCCCACCGGACCGGACCCCGCCCCGAGCGGCTGACCGACGACGAGGCCCGCCGCCACCTCGACCACGCGCGGGCCAGCCGGCTGGCCCAGCTGCGGGCGCTCGCCGCGGCGGGCCGGCCGCGCACCGGCCGGGAGGCGGCCATCGAACGCGACCTCGCCCGCATCGACGAGGCCGCCGCCCGCCTCGACGAGGGCACCTACGGCACCTGCCTGACCTGTGCCCGGCCGGTTCCGGCGGAGCGGCTGGAGATCCTGCCGTACGCGCGTACCTGCGTCGCCTGTCTGCGCCGGACCGCCTGACCGGCCGCCGCCCCGAGCCCACGCCCACGTGCACGTTCGCGCAAGGAGGTCTCCCCGTGGCCGGTGACGCCGGTGACTTTCCCAGCTGCCCGCCCCCGCGTGTTCCGCCGTGGCGCCGGAGCCGCAGCGTGCTGTACCGCCGTACCGACCGGCTCCGGGCACGGCTCGGCATCGGCCTGCTGCTCGCCGTACTGGTGGCACTGCCCGTGGTCATGGCGTCGACGGGCGACCGCGCGCACCGGCACTTCAGCGAACGCGCCGAGAGCCGTGAACGCGACCTGCACCGTACGGAGGCGGTCCTCGTCGCCGACGCCCCGGACTCCCCGGCGCCCCGGCCGGTCGAGGCGGAGGTCCGCTTCACCGGGCCGGACGGCGGTACGGCCGTGGCCCGGACGGACGTGGAACCGGGGCTGCCCGCGCTGAGCACGGTCCCGGTGTGGGTGGCCGCGGACGGCCGCCTCACCGACCCGCCGATGACGAGGGACGAGATCCGCAGCCGTGCCGCGGGCTGGTCCCTGCTCGCCGCCCTGACCCTGGCCGCGGCGGCGGCAGCGGCCTACGCCCTCGCCTCCCACGCCCTCCACCGCCGCGACCTGGCGGCCTGGGAAACAGAATGGTCAGCCACGGCCCCCCGCCGCCCGATGTCCCCGTGAACGGGGCCGCCCACACCGGGACCCGGCCGCCCGCCGATCCGAACCACCGGCCGCGCACGCCCCCTCGCCACCAGACGCCGCCTCGCCCCGCGCCGCGCCCCGCGCCTCGCGCCGCCTC
>NZ_JAVRHI010000295.1:0-63554 GCF_034105845.1 Streptomyces sp. CRN 30
CACGGCGCCGACGGCCGCGGCCGACACGCCGACCGCGAGCCCGGCCAGCGGCGCGCACACCATGCCGCCGCGCGCGGCCGTCCGGTCCCACCGGGTGACGCGCACCGGAAACACCGTCAACGTCCCGAACGCGAACCGAACCCCGTCCCCGAAACCCCTGCCGACCACCCCGCCACTCTACCGACCGGCCGAATCGCCGAAGCCGCGGGCAGTCGTGCCGCTGGGGCGGCACGAGTGGGCACGGATGGGCGCGGGTGGGCACGGATGGGCGCGGGTGGGCGCGGGTGGGCGCGGGCGGCACCCCGTCAGCGCCGGGCCGCGCGGCCCACCCCGCCGGGACGCCGGTTCACCGGCGTCCCCGGTTCACTCCCCTGACGTGAACGCTTCCGACTCCGTCGGCTTCTCCGGCTCCGCCGATACGTCCCGCTCCTCCGACACCTCCGGCTCTGCCGACACCTCCGGCAGCTCCGCCGCCAGCGCGGCCGCGGCCGACACCACCGGCAGCGCCAGCAGTCCGCCCGCGCCCTCACCGACCCGCACGCCCTGCGCGAGGAGCGGTTCGAGGGCCATCCGGTCCAGCGCCTTCGCCTGGCCCGGCTCCCCGCTGTCGTGCGCCGCCAGCCACCAGTCCGGCGCGCGGAACGCGATCCGCTGCCCGACCAGCGCGCAGGCCGCCGTCACGACGCCGTCGAGGATCACCGGCATCTTCCGCGCCGCGGCCTGCAGCAGGAACCCGGTCATCGCCGTCAGATCGGCCCCGCCGACCGTCGCCAGCAGCTTCAGCTGGTCGCCGAGGACCGGCCGCGCCCGCCGCAGCGCGTCCCGGATCGCGGCGCACTTGAGCATCCACGCCAGGTCGTCGATGGCGACCCCGCCCCGCCCGGTCACGACCGACGCGTCCGTCCCGCACAACGCGGCGACCAGCACGCCCGCCGCCGTGGTCCCGCCGACGCTCACATCGCCGAGCACCACCAGATCCGTACCGGAGTCGGCCTCCTCGTCGGCCACCGCGACCCCCGCGAGGAAGGCGGTCTCCGCCTCCTCCAGGGTGAGGGCGTCCTCGATGTCGATGCGCCCGCCGCTGCGCCGCACCCGGTGCCGTACCACCTCGGCGGGCAGGGACTCCGGGTCGCAGTCGAGCGCCATGTCGATCACCCGCACGGGCACGCCCTGGCGCCGGGCGAGCACGGACACGGGCCGCCCGCCCTCCAGCACCTGGCGCACCAGGTCGCCCGCGGTGCCCGCCGGACGGGCCGAGACGCCCAGCTCGGCGATCCGGTGATCGCCGGCGAAGAGCACCACCCGCGGCCGTTCCACCGGCCGCACCGGCACGGCGGACTGGGCCGCGGCCAGCCACTCGCCCAGGTCGTCCAGGCGGCCCAGCGCCCCGGGCGGCACGACCTGACGTTCCCGGCGCGCCTCGGCGTCACGGCGTACCCCGCCGTCCGGGCGCTCGATCAGATCGGTGAAGTCGTCGAGATTCAGCGAGCTCATTCGCCGAACAGTACCGGCCCCGATCGCACGCGTCCGAAGGCAGTTGCGGGCCGCGGCCGAGCGGCGTCGTTGCACCGCGCACCGACATCCCATACGTTCCGTTTTGCTGAGAAATGTCCATAACCGGGAGCCGCCCATGTCCGCACCGCCGCTGCCGTCCGCGCCGCCCGCCCCGCCTTACTCCCCGCTCCGTGCCGACTGTCCCTGGTGCGGTTCCCGGCGGCTGCGGTCCCGGCCGCGCACCGCGCTCACCGGCTGCGCGGACTGCCGGCACGTCTTCCGCAACCCGCCGGCGCCGCCCGGCCCGCAGGGCCCCACCGCCCGCGCCTGCACCGCCCTGCGGTACCTGCTCGCCGCCCGCGCGCTGCGCGCCCACCGTCCGGACCCGGAGAGCTGGCTCGACGTCCGCACCGGCGACGCCCGCTTCCCGCGCACCGCCCGCCGGCTCTTCCCGTACACCTCCTTCGACGGGCTGGACCCCGCCCCCGCCGACCGCGTGCTGCGCGCCCGCGACGCGGAGCACGTCGAGGAGGCGCACGTCGGCCGCCTGACGGACCCGCACGTCACCGCCCGGCTGCGCGCCCGCTACGACGTCGTCAGCCTGCTGCGCCCCGAGTGCTGCCCGGACCCGCGGGCCGAACTGCTCGGCGCCCTGCAAGTGCTGCGCCCCGGCGGCCACCTGCTCCTCGACACCGCCGACCCGCGGGTCCCCCTCGCCCACCCGGCGGCCCTCCGCTCCGCCGCCCGGCTCCGCGCCGAACTCGCGGAGCACGGCTGCCTCCTGCTCCCGGGCACGGACCCGCTGCGCGCCATCGCCCGCGCACCGGGTGGTCCTCGACCGCGCAGCACCAGCGTCTGACCCGCCACCACCAGCAGTGCCTGCTCGCGCTCCGGGGCGGACGGGGTGTTGGAGCGCCCGGGTTGGTCGGGGTGGCGGCGGCCGTGGTTGTGTCCTGTTCTCCGTCACCGGTCCGCCGTCGGCCGTCGCCCGTGCGCCGGGTGGTCCTCAGCCGCGCAGCACCAGTGCCTGACCCGCCACCACCAGCAGCACCTGCTCGCACTCCGCGGCGAACGCGGCGTTGAGCCGCCCCAGTTCGTCCCGGTAGCGGCGCCCGGAGGCGGTGGCCGGGACGATCCCGGACCCCACCTCGTTGGAGACGGCGACGACCGCGCGCCGGGTGGCCCGTACCGCCTCCGTCAGCTCCCGCACCCGGTCCCGCAGCAGCCGCTCCCCGCCGTCCGCCCACCGGTCGTCGTCCCAGGCCCCGGCGGTGTCCATGGCGTCCGTCAGCCACAGCGACAGGCAGTCGACGAGCAGCGGCGGACCGTCGTCCTTCAGCAGCGGCACCAGGTCGCAGCTCTCGGTGGTCCGCCACGACCCGGGGCGCCGCTCGCGGTGCGTGGCCACCCGCGCCGCCCACTCGGTGTCACCGCCCCGGGTGCCGCCCGTCGCGACGTACAGCACGTCGGGGAAGGACTCCAGCCGCCGCTCGGCCTCGACCGACTTCCCCGAGCGCGCCCCGCCCAGCACCAGCGTCCGCCGCGGTACGTCCGGCACGTCCTCGTACACCCCCACCGTCAGCGTCGTCCCGTCCGGCACCGCCCGCGCGCCCGCCGCCGCCAGCCGGCGCCGCAGCTCGGGGCCCGGCGGCACCTCGTGGCCGAGGTGGACGGCGACGACGTCCGTCGTCGGCCCGGCCGCCCCCACCGCCCGCAGCTTCGCCAGCGCGTCCGGCCGCCCCACCACGTCCAGCAGGACCAGGTCGTAGGGGTCGGCCGGCTCCTCAAGGCCGGCCGGGGCGCCGCCCGGCGGCAGGTACAGCAGCCGCTGCCCGTCCGGGCCGGTCACCGCGTACCCCGTACCCGGCGCGTCCATCGCCACTGCCCGCACCCGGTGCCCGGTCAGCAGCGCCAGCTCCCGGCCGTCCGGCACCCGGCCCGGCTGCGGCAGCCCGGCCGGCACCTCCACCGCGGGGCCGTCCGCCGGGTGCGACAGCAGCACCTGCCCCACCCCGCCCAGGGAGCGCCCGGACCGGGCGGCGGCGAACACGGCACCGGGCGTCAGGTCGAGCAGCAGCGCCCCGTCCACCAGCAGTGCGGTCGCCGCACGGGCGTCCGCGCCCTGGGCGGCGGCGCAGGCCGCGCAGGGACAGTCGGGGCGGGGGAGTCCCGCGGGGGCACCGGTGCCGAGCAGAGTCACGTCCACGCACCGATTTTCACCGGTCACGCGCCGGTCTGCGCGTCCGAGGCCCCCCGAGGGGCCCGGCCGAGCGCATAGGCTGCGACCGGGAGCCGGACCAAGATCCGGTTTCCGCTCTGCATGTGCTCACATCTGGGAGGCGTACATGGCGGCATGGACGTGGCGGTTCGAGACGGCCGACGGGACGGAGGTCCGGCCCGCGGTGCAGCCCGAGGAGTTCACGACGCAAGGGGACGCCGAGTCGTGGATCGGGGAGCACTGGAAGGAGCTGAAGGAGGGCGGCACGGACCAGGTGCGGCTGTTCGAGGACGCCGCCGAGATCTACGGCCCGATGCAGCTGCACGGCGAGGACGCGTGACCCACGGGGGCGGCCCTCCCGGCCGCCCCCGCCCCGCCCTCCGGTCCGGCCGCTCGGCCCACCCCGCCCCGCCGCTCGGTCCTACTGCTCGCCGAGTGTCACCCCGGCCGTCCGCTCGTCGCCGTCACGGGTGTAGATGACCTTCGTACGGTCCCCGGGCCGGGACCGGGCCAGGGCCTCGGAGAGCGATGTGATCGTGGTGACGGCCCGGCCGCCCAGCTCCGTGATCACGTCCCCGGACCTCAGGCCCGCCTCCGCCGCGGCGCCGCCCTCGCGCACCTCGACGACCGCCACCCCGGCGGCCCGGTAATCGGCGTCCACGACCGTGCGGCCGGTGATGCCGAGCGCCGCCCGCCCCGAGTCGGTGACCTTCCCGTCCCGGACGATCTGCCCGGCGACCGTACGGACCGTCGACGCCGGGATCGCGAACCCGATGCCGGGCGCCGCGCTGTTGCCGAGCCCGGGGTCGGTCGCGGCGAGCGTCGGGATGCCGATGACCCGGCCGTCCAGGCCGACCAGCGCGCCGCCGCTGTTGCCCGGGTTGATGGCCGCCGAGGTCTGCACCATGTCCACCAGCGTCGCGCCCGTACCGCCCCCGTCCCCGCTCTCCGTGACGGTCCGGCCGGTCGCGGAGACGATGCCCTGGGTGACGCTGGACGACAGCCCCAGCGGCGAGCCCATCGCCAGCACGATCTGCCCCACCGCGACCTTCGAGGAGTCCCCGAACGACGCCGCCTTCACGCCCCGCGGCACCCGGTCGAGCTTCACGACGGCGAGGTCCTGCTCCGGGTAGGAGGAGACCAGCGTGGCGGCGAGCGGCTCCTCGCTGTGGGCGGTCGTGACGCGGAAGTCGCGCCGGTCCCCGACGACGTGCGCGTTGGTGACGATGTGCCCCTTGCCGTCGTAGACGACCCCCGAGCCGAGGTCGTCGCCGGACCTGATCTGCACCACCGAGGGCAGCACGTCGTCGATGACCCGCCGGTAGTCGCTCTCCAGCCCCTCGGCGGCCCGCGCGGTCGGCGCAGCGGACGCCGAAGCGGACGCGGACGCCGTCGCCCGCTCCCGGGGCACCTCGGCCCCGGCGACGGAACACCCGGCGAGAAGGACGGCGCAGGAGAGGACCACGGCGGGCCGTACGGCGGCTGAGCGGCGGAGGGCGTCCATGTTCCGAGTCTCGCGAGCCGGCGGGCCCCCGTCCCCCGGGGAACGCCCGAACGGGCTCACCCCGCGGTCACCCGCTCACGCCCCCGGGACCGTCAGCCCCGCACCCCGCACAGGTGCAGCAGCGCCGCGATCGCCCGGTAGGGGTCGGTGCGGCCCGCGCGCTCCTCCGCCGTCAGCAGCGTTCCGAGGCTCTCCGGGTCCGCGGGGACCGGGGCGTCGTCGGGCAGCGCGTGGGTGAAGACCCGCACGCCGTACCAGGTGTGCAGCGGCGCGCCGATGCCCGCGAGCGTCGCCGTCAGCGCCGCCCGCCGGTCCGCGCGCCCCCCGGCACCCGGCCGTACGGGAGTCTCCTCGTCCGGGTCGGTCCGGGACCGCGGCACCTGCGCCGCCGGTTCCAGGGCCGCCAGCGCGTCGGCCCACCGGCCGTCGAGACCGGGCCGCATCGCCGCCGCGTCGCCGTTGCGGACCAGCAGCGACAGCAGCCCGCCCGGGGCGAGCATCCGCGCCAGCCCCGCCAGCAGCGGGTCGGGCTCCTCGGCGGACATCAGCACGCCGTGGCAGAGCACCACGTCGAAGCTGCCCGGCAGGAAGTGCACGCCGGTGTCCCGGCCGTCGCCCTCGACGATCCGCATCCGGTCCTGGATGCCCTGCGGCTGCCCGGCGAGGGCCTCGCGGGCGGCACCGACCAGCACGGCGTCCTGCTCGAGACCGGTCACCTGGTGCCCGGCCCGTGCCAGCCGCAGCGCCTGCGTGCCCCGGCCCATGCCGACGTCCAGCACCCGCAGCCGCTGCCCCACCGGGAACCGGCCGGCTATCTGCTCGTCCAGCTGCCGGGCCACCAGCTCCAGCCGTACGACGTCCCCGAGCCGACCCGGGCCGTCCGTACAGGCAGGCGCCTCGTCCTCGGCGAACGGAAGGCCGCTCAGGGCCGCTCTCCGCGCTTGACCTGCGGCTTCGGCAGCCGCAGACGACGCATCTGGAGGGAGCGCATCAGCGCGTAGGCGACCGCGCCCCGCTTGTTGTCGTCACCGAAGCGCTCCCGCAGGGCCTTCTTCAGCCGGAACGCGGTGACGATCGAGTCGAGCACGATCAGGACGATCACGACCAGCCACAGCAGCAGCGCGATGTTCTGCAGCGACGCCACCTGGATCACGCTGAGGATCAGGATGACGACGGCCATCGGCAGGAAGTACTCCGCGATGTTGAACCGCGAGTCGACGAAGTCGCGCGCGAACTTGCGGACCGGGCCCTTGTCACGGGCCGGCAGGTACCTCTCGTCACCGCTCGCGAGCGCCTGGCGCTGCCGCTCCAGGGCGGTGCGCCGCTCCTCGCGCTGCCGCTTGGCGGCCTCCTTGCGCGTGGTCGGCGTATGGGCGACGCTGCGGCGCTGGCTCTGGGCCTGGCTGCGCTTGGGCGTCGGGCGACCCTTCGGGGCCTGCGGGTCGCGGGGCTGACTGGAGTCGGTCGGCGACGTCACGGTCGCGGCCTTCTCTTCCTTGGCACGGCTACGGAACACAAAACCCAAGGGTAAGGGCTTGACCCGCATGGACCCCAGCCCGGCGGGGAACGATCCCGCAACGCCGCTCGTCCTTCAGGGGACAAGGGGGACGGTTGCGTACACCTCGGATGTATTCCGGCCGTTGTGGAAGGCGCCACAGGGGAGCACCTACTCCTCACGCCGGATCGGGAGCGTCCGCAGTCGTCCTTGGGGATGAGCGCATCCGTCCCCGAACAGTGCGGTAATGGATGCAGGGCCCGTACTGTGGGTTCTGTCGCAGAGCTGGAGCCTTAAGTCCGTCAGAAGGGGGCGCGCGAAGCCCATGAGCGGTGTCATGAAGCGTATGGGGATGATCTTCCGCGCGAAGGCGAACAAGGCCCTTGACCGGGCCGAGGACCCGCGCGAAACCCTCGATTACTCGTACCAGAAGCAGCTGGAACTGCTCCAGAAGGTGCGCCGCGGCGTCGCCGACGTGGCGACCAGCCGCAAGCGCCTGGAACTCCAGCTGAACCAGTTGCAGTCCCAGTCGTCCAAGCTGGAGGACCAGGGCCGCAAGGCGCTGGCGCTGGGCCGTGAGGACCTGGCCCGTGAGGCGCTCTCGCGCCGCTCCGCCCTCCAGCAGCAGGTGACCGACCTGGAGACCCAGCACGCCACCCTCCAGGGCGAGGAGGAGAAGCTCACCCTCGCGGCTCAGCGGCTCCAGGCCAAGGTCGACGCCTTCCGCACCAAGAAGGAGACGATCAAGGCGACGTACACGGCGGCCCAGGCGCAGACCCGGATCGGCGAGGCGTTCTCCGGCATCTCCGAGGAGATGGGCGACGTCGGCCTGGCGATCCAGCGGGCCGAGGACAAGACCGCCCAGCTCCAGGCGCGGGCCGGGGCGATCGACGAGCTGCTCGCCTCCGGCGCCCTCGACGACCCCTCCGGCATGCACAAGGACGACATCCAGGCCGAGCTGGACCGGCTCTCCGGTGGTACGGATGTAGAGCTGGAACTGCAGCGGATGAAGGCCGAGCTGGCCGGAGGCAGCTCCGCTGGCCAGCAGGCCATCGAGGGCGGCTCCGGCGAGCAGCAGACCCGGCAGCAGCCTCAGGACACCCCGCGCTTCGACAAGCAGTAGCCCACGCCGCACGCCGAGGAGGGCGACATGATCGTACGGATCATGGGGGAGGGGCAGGTGAGGCTGGCCGACGGCCACCTCACCGAGCTGGACAAGCTGGACGACGAGCTTCTGGCCGAGATGGAGAACGGCGACGGCCCCGGCTTCCGCCGCACCCTCACGGCCCTGCTCGCCAAGGTCCGCGAACTCGGCGACCCCTTGCCGGACGACTCCCTGGAGCCGTCCGGACTGATCCTCCCCGCCGAGGACGCCACCCTCCAGGACGTCCGGAACCTGCTCAGCGACGACGGCCTCATCCCGGGCGGCACGTAAGAGCCCCTCAGCCCGCCCGACGGCTTTGAGGTACTTCCAGCCCGTCCGGCGCCCTTGAGGCACTTTCAGCCCGTCCGGCGTTTGAGGACGAGGCCGGAGGCCGAAGCGGGGGTCTGGGGGCGGCAGCCCCCGGGCGGGCCACCAAGACGCCGGACGCCCCCTGTCCGGCGACCGGAAAGCACCGTAAAGACTCGTGAGCCCCCTCACAAAGACCCGGCACCGCCTGGGTGCCCACCCCCAGGCCACGGACGCCGCCCTCGCGGCATGCGTCCTGCTCTGCATGGTGGCCGGTTCCTTCACCGACCCCCACGGCCCCGACGGCGTCACCTGGGGCGTCCGCACCCCCGACCCTCTCGGCCTGGTCCTGATGACCCTCGGCGCCGCGGCGCTCGTCCTGCGCCGCCGCGCCCCGCTGGCGGTCCTCGCCGTCACCGGCACCGTCTCCGTCGCCGAGTCCGTCACCGGCGACCCCCGCGCCCCGGTCGTGATGTCTGCGGTCGTCGCCCTCTACACCGTCGCCGCCACCACCGACCGCGCCACCACCTGGCGGACCGGCCTGCTCACCACCGCTGTGCTCGGCGGCGCCGCCATGCTCGCCGGGCCCCTGCCCTGGTACGCGCAGGAGAACCTCGCCGTCTTCGCCTGGACCGGCATCGGCGCGACCGCCGGCGACGCCGTCCGCAGCCGCCGCGCCTTCGTCCAGGCCATCCGGGACCGCGCCGAGAAGGCGGAGCGCACCCGCGAGGAGGAGGCCCGCCGCCGCGTCGCCGAAGAACGGCTGCGCATCGCCCGCGACCTGCACGACGTCGTCGCCCACCACATCGCCCTGGTCAACGTCCAGGCCGGCGTCGCCGCGCACGTCATGGACAAGCGGCCCGACCAGGCCAAGGAGGCGCTGGCCCACGTACGGCAGGCCAGCCGCTCCGCCCTCGACGAACTGCGCGTCACCGTCGGCCTGCTCCGCCAGTCCGGCGACCCCGAGGCCCCGACCGAACCCGCCCCCGGCCTGGCCCGCCTCGACGAACTCGCCGACACCTTCCGCAACGCCGGCCTGCACGTCGAGACCGCCCGCGCCGACCAGGGCACCGAACTGCCCACCGCCGTCGACCTCGCCGCGTACCGCGTCATCCAGGAGGCCCTCACCAACGTGCAGAAACACGCGGGCCCCGGAGCGAAGGCCGAGGTCAGCGTGGTGCGCGTGGGGCCGGACATCGAGATCACCGTCCTGGACGACGGCACCGGCGCGAGCGGCGCGGCGTCCACTTCCGGCGGCGGACACGGCCTGCTCGGTATGCGCGAGCGCGTCACCGCGGCCGGCGGCACCCTCACCACCGGTCCCCGGCACGGGAGCGGCTTCCGCGTCCATGCGATCCTTCCGGTCAGGACCCCGGCCACGGGCCGGACGGACACCGCGCAGGACACCGAATGACGACGCCCCCGCAGGGCGCCGAACGACGATCCCCGTGAAGGGTGCCGCATGACGATCCGTGTCCTGCTCGCCGACGACCAGGCGCTGCTCCGCAGCGCCTTCCGGGTGCTGGTCGACTCCGAGCCCGACATGGAGGTGGTGGGCGAGGCGTCCGACGGCGCCGAGGCGGTGCTGCTCGCCAAGGAACGGCGGGCCGACGTCGTCCTGATGGACATCCGCATGCCCGGCACCGACGGTCTCGCCGCGACCCGCATGATCAGCGCCGACGCGGATCTCGCCGGGGTCCGCGTGGTCATCCTGACCACCTTCGAGGTCGACGACTACGTGGTGCGGTCGCTGCGCGCCGGTGCCTCCGGGTTCCTCGGCAAGGGCTCCGAACCCGAGGAGCTGCTCAGTGCGATCCGTGTCGCGTCGGGCGGCGAGGCGCTGCTGTCGCCCACCGCCACCAAGGGGCTGATCGCCCGGTTCCTCGCCCAGGACGGCGGCGCCGACGAGGACCGCGACCCCGGCCGCTCCGAGCGGCTGGCCACGCTGACCGTGCGCGAGCGGGAGGTGCTGGTGCAGGTCGCCGGCGGGCTCTCCAACGACGAGATCGCCGAGCGGCTGGAGGTCAGCCCGCTCACCGTGAAGACCCATGTGAACCGGGCCATGGCCAAGCTGGGCGCCCGCGACCGGGCCCAGCTGGTGGTCACCGCCTACGAGTCGGGGCTGGTCCGTCCGAGGGTGGACTGAGGCCCGTAGGCGCGTACTGCGGCGGGAGTAGGCGCGCTGTAAGGAAATGGACCTGGGGCCTAGGGAACCGGGGTCGCCGATGGCCCAGGGTGGTGGCGTGGGCGCTCACATGTGCCCTTCCTCCGCTCAAGGCCACAGAAGAGAGACCCTGACCCATGTCCTGGCTGTCGAGATTCAGCCTCGCGCAACGGGCCCTGATAGGGCTGATGTCCATCATCGCGCTCGTCTTCGGGGCGATAGCGATACCCCAGCTCAAGCAGCAGCTGCTGCCCACCATCGAACTGCCCATGGTGTCGGTCATCGCCCCCTACCAGGGTGCCTCGCCGGACGTGGTCGAGAAGCAGGTCGTCGAGCCGATCGAGAACAACCTCGAAGCGGTCGACGGCATCTCCGGGGTCACCTCCACGGCGAGCGAAGGCAGCGCCGTGATCATGGCGTCCTTCGAGTACGGCCCCGACACCCAGCAGCTCGTCGCCGACGTCCAGCAGGCCGTCAACCGGGCCCGCGCCACGCTGCCGGACGACGTGGACCCGCAGGTCGTGGCCGGCTCCACGGACGACCTGCCGGCCGTGGTGCTCTCCGTCGCCTCCGACAAGGACCAGCAGGCACTCGCCGACCAGCTCGACCGTACGGTCGTCCCCGCCCTTGAGGACATCGACGGCGTCGGCCAGGTGACGGTCGACGGCGTCCGGGACGTACAGGTCGCCGTCACGCCCGACGACGCGAAGCTCGCGAAGGCCGGAGTGACCACGCAGGCCCTGGCCGCCTCCCTCCAGGCGGGCGGCGCCACCGTCCCGTCCGGCTCGTTCGACGAGGGCGGCGCCAACCGCACCGTCCAGGTCGGCGGCGGCTTCACCTCCCTGAAGCAGATCGAGGACCTGCGGATCACCGGCGAGGGCGTCAAGGAGCCCGTCCGCCTCGGTGACGTCGCGAAGGTCGAGGAGAAGGAGGCCAAGGCCGACTCCCTGACCCGTACCAACGGCAGGCCCAGCCTCGCCGTCGCCGTGACCATGGACCGGGACGGCAGCGCGGTCGCCATCTCCGAGGCCGTCGAGGACAAGCTGCCCTCCTTGCGCGAACAGCTCGGCTCCGGCGCGGAGCTGACGGTCGTCAGCGACCAGGGCCCGGCGGTCTCCAAGGCCATCAAGGGCCTGACCACGGAGGGCGGGCTCGGTCTCCTCTTCGCGGTCGTCGTGATCCTGGTCTTCCTGGCCTCCATCCGCTCCACCCTCGTCACCGCGGTCTCCATCCCGCTGTCGGTGGTGCTGGCGCTGATCGTGCTGTGGACCCGCGACCTGTCGCTGAACATGCTCACCCTCGGCGCGCTGACCATCGCCATCGGCCGCGTCGTCGACGACTCGATCGTGGTCCTGGAGAACATCAAGCGTCACCTCGGCTACGGCGAGGAGCGCCAGGAGGCCATCCTCAAGGCCGTCCGCGAGGTCGCCGGGGCCGTCACCTCCTCGACCCTCACCACGGTCGCCGTGTTCCTGCCGATCGGCCTGGTCGGCGGCATGGTCGGTGAACTCTTCGGCTCCTTCAGCCTCACCGTCACCGCGGCGCTGCTGGCGTCCCTGCTGGTCTCGCTGACGGTCGTACCGGTCCTCTCCTACTGGTTCCTGCGCGCCCCCAAGGGCACCCCCGAGGACGCCGACGAGGCCCGCCGCCTCGCGGAGGAGAAGGAGGCCAAGAGCCGCCTCCAGCGCTTCTACGTCCCGGTCCTCAGGTTCGCGACCCGCCGCCGGCTGACCAGTGTGGCCATCGCGGTCGTGGTGCTGATCGGCACCTTCGGCATGGCCCCGCTGCTGAAGACCAACTTCTTCGACCAGGGTGAGCAGCAGGTCCTCAACGTCAAGCAGGAGCTGGAGCCGGGCACCAGCCTGGCGGCGACCGACGCCGAGGCGAAGAAGGTCGAGAAGCTCATCCAGGACACCGACGGTGTCAAGGACTTCCAGGTCACCATCGGCTCGTCCGGCTTCATGGCGGCCTTCGGCGGCGGCACGGACACCAACCAGGCGTCCTACCAGATCATGCTGGAGGACTCCGCCTCCGCCGAGGACGTGCAGGACAGCCTGGAGGCCGGGCTCGCGAAGCTCGGCGACTCCGCCGGCACCACCACGATCGCCGCCGGTGACGGCTTCGGCAGCCAGGACCTGAGCGTCGTCGTGAAGGCGTCCGAGGCCGACGCGCTGCGCACCGCCGCCGAGGAGGTCCGGAAGGCGGTCGCCTCCCTGGACGACGTCACCGACGTCTCCAGCGACCTGTCGCAGAGCGTGCCGCGGATCTCGGTCAAGGCCAACGGCCGCGCTGCCGAGGCCGGTTTCACCGAGCAGACCCTCGGCGCGGCCGTCACCCAGGCCGTGCGCGGCACCACCGCCGCCAAGGCGGTCCTGGACGACACCGAGCGGGACGTCGTCATCACCTCGGCGAAGCCCGCCGAGACCCTGGCCGAGCTGAAGGCGCTGCCGCTCGGCCCGGTGAAGCTCGGTGACATCGCCACCGTGAAACTGGTCGACGGCCCGGTCTCCATGACCCGCATCGACGGCCAGCGCGCGGCGACCGTCACCGCGCGGCCCACCGGCGACAACACCGGCGCGGTCTCCACCGAGCTGACGGCGAAGATCGACGATCTGGACCTGCCGACCGGTGTCACCGCCGAGATCGGCGGCGTCTCCGCCGACCAGGACGAGGCGTTCGTCAACCTGGGCCTGGCGATGCTGGCGGCGATCGCGATCGTCTTCATGCTGCTGGTGGGCACCTTCCGGTCGCTGGCCCAGCCGCTGATCCTGCTGGTCTCGATCCCGTTCGCGGCGACCGGCGCGCTCGGCCTGCTGATCGTCACGGGCACCCCGATGGGCGTGCCCGCGATGATCGGCATGCTGATGCTGATCGGCATCGTGGTCACCAACGCGATCGTGCTGATCGACCTGATCAACCAGTACCGCAAGCAGGGTCACGGCGTCGTCGAAGCGGTCGTCGAGGGTGGCCGGCACCGGCTGCGGCCCATCCTGATGACGGCCCTGGCCACGATCTTCGCCCTGCTTCCGATGGCCCTGGGCGTCACCGGCGAGGGCGGCTTCATCGCCCAGCCGCTCGCGGTGGTCGTGATCGGCGGCCTGGTCACGTCGACCCTGCTGACCCTGCTGCTGGTGCCGACGCTGTACGCGGCGCTGGAACTGCGCAAGGAGCGCCGCGCGGAGAAGAAGGCCGCGAAGCGCGACGGCGGCGTCCCGCCGCAGGCCGCGTCCTCGGACGAGCCGGAGCCGGCGAAGGTCTGACCTTCCCCGCACAGCGCGGAGGCCCCGGCCCGTCACTTCGGTGACGGGCCGGGGCCTCCGCGCTGTTCCTACGGCAGCGCCAGCATCCGCTCCAGCGCCAGCTTGGCGTACTCCTCCGTCTCCGCGTCCACCGAGATGCGGTTGACCAGCTTGCCCTCGGCAAGGGATTCGAGCGTCCACACCAGGTGCGGCAGATCGATCCGGTTCATCGTCGAGCAGAAGCAGACGGTCCGGTCGAGGAACACGATCTCCTTCCCCTCGGGAGCGAAACGGTTCGCCAGCCGCCGTACGAGGTTCAGCTCGGTCCCGATGGCCCACTTCGACCCGGCCGGCGCCGCCTCCAGCGCCTTGATGATGTACTCCGTGGAGCCCACCTGGTCCGCCGCGGCGACGACCTCGTGCCGGCACTCGGGGTGGACCAGCACGTTGACCCCGGGTATGCGGGCCCGTACGTCCTCCACCGACTCCAGCGAGAAGCGCCCGTGCACCGAGCAGTGACCCCGCCACAGGATCATCCTGGCGTCGCGCAGCTGCTCCGCGGTCAGCCCGCCGTTCGGCTTGTGCGGGTTGTAGACGACGCAGTCCTCCAGGGACATGCCAAGGTCCCGCACCGCGGTGTTGCGCCCGAGGTGCTGGTCGGGCAGGAACAGGACCTTCTCGCCCTGCTCGAACGCCCAGTTCAGCGCCCGCTCGGCGTTGGACGACGTACAGATCGTCCCGCCGTGCCTGCCGGTGAACGCCTTGATGTCGGCGGAGGAGTTCATGTACGAGACGGGGACGACCCGCTCGGCGACGCCCGCCTCGGTCAGGACGTCCCAGCACTCGGCGACCTGCTCGGCGGTGGCCATGTCGGCCATGGAGCAGCCGGCCGCGAGGTCGGGCAGCACGACCTTCTGGTCGTCCGAGGTCAGGATGTCCGCGGACTCCGCCATGAAGTGCACGCCGCAGAAGACGATGTACTCGGCCTCGGGGCGCGCGGCGGCGTCCCGGGCCAGCTTGAAGGAGTCGCCCGTGACGTCGGCGAACTGGATGACCTCGTCGCGCTGGTAGTGGTGCCCGAGCACGAAGACCTTCTCCCCGAGCTTCTCCTTGGCCGCGCGGGCGCGGGCGACCAGGTCGGGGTCGGAGGGCGAGGGCAGGTCGCCGGGGCACTCCACACCGCGCTCGCTCCTCGGGTCGGCCTCCCGGCCGAGGAGCAGCAGGGCGAGGGGAGTCGGCTGGACGTCGAGCTCCTGGACTTGGGCGGTGGTCACGACACGCACCCTTTCTGCTTATCGTCGAATTGACGCTATCTATCATATCCGCTTCACGTCAGTTTGACGATGCCCATTGTGTCGGTGTGACGTGAATCCCGGTGCCCATATCCGTGTCCGCGCCCGTGTGCGAGCATGAAGTGACGAACCGAGGGGAAATCACTCGGATCCGGCCCGGAATGAATCCGCGGCCCCGTCGGTTGACACCGTCGGCAAGCAGTCTCCGTACAACCCGGGAGAGATGTAGATGTCCGTATCGGACGAGACCACCACCGTCACCGACGGCATCATCCTGACCGACGCCGCCGCGTCGAAGGTCAAGGCGCTGCTCGACCAGGAAGGCCGTGACGACCTGGCTCTGCGTGTCGCCGTCCAGCCCGGTGGCTGCTCCGGCCTGCGCTACCAGCTCTTCTTCGACGAGCGTTCCCTCGACGGGGACGTCGTGAAGGACTTCGGTGGCGTCAAGGTCGTCACCGACCGGATGAGCGCCCCCTACCTGGGCGGTGCCACCGTCGACTTCGTGGACACCATCGAGAAGCAGGGCTTCACGATCGACAACCCGAACGCGACCGGCTCCTGCGCCTGCGGCGACTCCTTCAGCTGAGCCGCGGCCGGCCCCGAGGACCGATGAGGGCGGCGGACCGGGACCTCCCGGGCCGCCGCCCTCGCGCGTGCCCGGCAGGCCGGGCGGTCACTCGGGACCGGTCGGGTCCGGGTCCGGCAGCCGCGCCCCCTTCTTGGCGAGCGGGATCTCCTCGCCGTCCGAGCCGACCACGCTCCGGCTGCCGAGCGGCTCCTTCAGCCGCACCGTCCGCTCGTACTCCTCGGCGATCAGGATGCAGACCTTCTCCGGGTCGGAGGTCTCCGTGACGGTGACCGTCACCTTCCCGGACTCCTCGTCGGCCTCCGCCGCGTAGTCGGCGCAGACCCCGCCCGTGAAGCGCACCGTCAGCTCGGTGGACTCGGCGGTGTACCCGGTCACGTCGACGTCCCGGCCGGTGGGCGCGGCCGTGGGCTCCTCGGAGGGCGCGGCCGACGTCAGGTACGCCGGGTCCACGGCCGGATGCGTCACCGTCACCGTCCCCGCCGCCCCCGGCGTCCGTACGGCGAACAGCCACGACGGCACCAGCGTCTCCCGCCCCCGTACGGGATGCGCGGCCAGCCCGAACACCGCCCGCTCCACCGTCGCCGCGGCCTCCCGCCGCCCGGACCGCGGCTCGCACGAGACCCCGCCCTCCAGCGGTACGGCGCTGGCGCAGCCGCCGACGCCGGCGCCCGCGCCGCCGTCGTTCATCTCCTCGACGGTCCGCCCCGCGTCCAGGACCGGATACACGTCCCCCTTGACCGGCGCCTTCAGCCGCCCGCTGCCGCCGGTCACCGTCCCGTCCGCGCCGACGACCACCCCGGTCGTCCACCCCGAGGTCGGCACTCCGCCCACCACCGGGTCGGCGTTGACCACCCGCCGGGCGCCCATGACCTGCCCCGCGTCCAGCGCGGCGCCGCCCTGCCCGACCGCGTCGAGCACCGGTGCCGCCGCCTTCTTCGCCGCGGCCGCCCCCACCGGGTCGCCGGTCGCCGGGGGTGCCGGGCAGTCCCGTACCTTCGCGCAGTCGTCCGAGCCCGCCGGGGACCGCTGGAACGACCAGTTGCCCGGCGCCTGCCGCGTCACCCGCAGCACCGGCCCGGACCCGTCCTTCACCGTGCCGACCGTCCACTCCTTCCCCCGGACCACCGGCTTGTCCGCCAGCCCGAGCGCGCGGGCCAGCCGGGCCACCTCACCGGCCGAGACCTGCCCCGTACTCCGGTACACCGGCGCCGAACCGGGCCCGTCCGGCAGCGATCCGTCCGCCCGGTAGGAACCGCCGTCCGCGGGCAGGGCGTCCAGGGCGAGCGGCGGGGGAGCGGACGTGCCGGACGCCTCGGGGGACGCGCCCCCGCCGGAACCGCCGGAGCCACCGGCCGCTGTCGCCGCCAGGTACGCTCCGCCGCCGCCGACCAGCAGCACCGCCGCCGCCACGGAGGCGGTCAGCACACCCCGGGGCCGTCGCCGCCCGGCCCGCTCCTCGTCGCCCTGGGCGCGGCCGGCCGCCGCGCCGGCGCCGTCGTGGTCGGGTCGTTCGGTGTTCACCGCATCGCTCCTTCGCCTGCCACGGGGGACGGCGATGGGACGCGGCACGCGAACATCCGGTTCCCGCCCCGTACGGCCGGTCCGCCCGTACGGGGCGCCCCGACGGCCTCAGTCGCCGTACTCCGACATCGCGTCCAGCAGCCGGGCCGAGCGCGGCGGCACGGAGACGCCGTGGATCAGCGACGGCGGGACGGGAAGCGCCGGGCCCCGCTCGGCGGACGGCCAGTGCGGAGCCATCCGGGCGCAGTCGCCCCGCAGCGACGCCAGGGACGCGCCGGGCTCGGCCGGGAGGGAGGGGTGGAGCTCGATGTTCGTCATGACGGCACCGTAAGCACGGTTCCGCCCGAGGAGAAAGCCCTACTATCGGGTAGTTCTGCCCGCTTCGGCAGCCCCGGCCGACCGGGTAGCGTGAACTGTCAACCCACCTCCCTCCAGGAGAGAGTTCACGCCGTGCGCATCGCAGTCACCGGCTCCATCGCCACCGACCACCTCATGACCTTCCCCGGCCGCTTCGCCGACCAGCTCGTCGCGGACCAGCTGCACACGGTCTCGCTCTCCTTCCTGGTCGACAAGCTCGACGTGCGCCGCGGCGGCGTCGCCGCGAACATCGCCTTCGGGATGGGCCAGCTCGGCACCCGCCCGATCCTGGTCGGCGCGGCGGGCTCGGACTTCGACGAGTACCGCGCCTGGCTGGAGCGGCACGGCGTCGACACCGACTCCGTCCGCATCTCCGAGACGCTGCACACCGCCCGCTTCGTCTGCACCACCGACGCCGACCACAACCAGATCGGCTCCTTCTACACCGGTGCGATGAGCGAGGCCCGCCTCATCGAGCTGAAGACCGTCGCCGACCGCGTCGGCGGCCTCGACCTCGTCTCCATCGGCGCCGACGACCCCGAGGCGATGCTCCGGCACACCGAGGAGTGCCGCGCCCGCGAGATCCCCTTCGCCGCCGACTTCTCCCAGCAGATCGCCCGTATGGAGGGCGAGGAGATCCGGATACTGCTGGACGGGGCGACGTACCTCTTCTCCAACGAGTACGAGAAGGGGCTCATCGAGACCAAGACCGGCTGGAGCGACACGGAGATCCTCGGCCGCGTCGGCCACCGCGTCACCACACTGGGGGCGCGCGGCGTGCGCATCGAGCGGGTCGGCGAGCCGACCATCGAGGTCGGTGTCCCCGACGAGGAGCGCAAGGCCGACCCCACGGGCGTCGGCGACGCGTTCCGGGCCGGCTTCCTCTCCGGCCTCGCGTGGGGCGTCGGACTGGAGCGGGCCGCGCAGATCGGCTGCATGCTGGCGACGCTCGTCATCGAGACGGTCGGGACGCAGGAGTACCAGCTGCGCCGGGGCCACTTCATGGAGCGCTTCACCAAGGCGTACGGGGACGAGGCGGCGGCCGAGGTGCAGGGGCACCTGGGGTAGTCGGCCGGGTGCGGGGCGGTGGGGACCGGCCGCGCGGCTCCCCGCGCCCCTGACGGCATCACCTCACCCTGCGGACCAGGTAAGCCGTCCCTCGCTCTTCCCGTTCCTCTCCCGCGTACTCCTGGCCCCGCATCTCGCACCACGCGGGGATGTCCAGGCGGGCGGCCTCGTCGTCGGCCAGGACGCGGACCGTGGAGCCGACCGGGACGTTCCCGATCACCTTGGCCAGTTCGATGACCGGGATCGGGCAGAGTTTGCCCAGCGCGTCCACGACCAGGCCGTCGCCCTCGGCGACGGCCTGCGGCCTGCGGGCGCCCAGCTTCTCCCGTACCGCCGCCACCACCCCCGGCAGCACCTCCAGGAACCGCTCGACGTCGGCCTCCGCCGTCCCGGCGGGCAGGGACACCCGTACGTTCCCCTCACTGAGCACGCCCATCGCCTTCAGCACGTGACTCGGCGTCAGCGTGCTGCTCGTGCAGGACGAACCGGACGACACCGAGAACCCCGCACGGTCCAGCTCGTGCAGGACTGTCTCCCCGTCGACATAGAGACAGGAGAAGGTGACGGTCCCCGGCAGCCGGCGCACCGGGTCGCCCACCACCTCCACGTCCTCCACCAGCGCGGGGACCCGCGTCCGGATGCGGTCCGTCAGTTCCCGCAGCCGCGCCGCCTCCTGGGCCGCCTGAGCGCGCACCGCCCGCAGCGACGCCGCCGCGGCCACGATCGCCGGGATGTTCTCGAACCCGGCGGCCCGCCCCGACTCCCGTTCGTCCGCCGGCCCCGCGGGCGAGAACCGCGTGCCCTTGCGCACCACGAGCAGCCCCACCCCCGAGGGTCCGCCCCACTTGTGCGCACTGCCCGTCAGCAGCGACCAGTCACCCTCCACCGGCCCCCACGCCAGCGACTGCGCCGCGTCCACGAGGAGCGGCACCCCCGCCGCCCGGCACGCCCCCGCCACCTCCGCCACCGGCTGCTCGGTGCCCACCTCGTGGTTGGCCGACTGCAGGCAGGCGAGCGCGGTGTCGGCGCGCAGGGCGGCGGCGTACGCGGCCGGATCGACCGCGCCCGTACGGTCCACCGCTACCCGGTCGGCGGTGCCGCCCTCCCTCTCGTGCAGCTCACCCGCATGGAGCACCGACGAATGTTCGACCGCCGACACGATGAGGTGACGCCCGACCCGCCGCCGCCCGGCCAGCGCCCCCGCCATGCCCGCGTGCACGGCCCGAGTTCCGGACGAGGTGAACACCAACTCGTCTGCCCGGCACCCCACCGCCTCGGCGGCCGCCTCCCGGGCGGCGTCGAGCAGCAACCGCGCCCGCCGCCCCTCCCGGTGGAGCCGGGCCGGATCGGCCCACCCCTCGTCCAGCGAAGCCAACAGCGCCTGGCGCGCCACAGGATGAAGAGGAGCAGCGGACGCCGCGTCGAGATAGGCCATACGGCAAACGCTAGACGCAGGCTCACCGGACGCCGGTGAAGGGGCGCGGGGAACTGCGCGACAAGCCATAACCGGACCCGCACCCGCCAAACCAGCGAACCACCCCACCCACTAGGCACCCCTCCCCGCGAACCCTCGGAGAGCGTCGGCTAGGGTTTGGTCCGCATAAACATCCAAACCCCTGCCCGACGCAGGGCGGCGACCGACCAGCGAGAAGGCCGCAGCCGAACGCGCGGGCGAGACTCTCGGGAAGGCGCTACGTGAGTCCCAACGGCTCCGACCTCCCCCATCGCCCGAAGGGCGTGGGCGGTACCCCCATGCCGCGACGCCCGATGCGGCGGAGGCTGTCGCAGGCACTGACCGCGGGCCTGGTCCTGGCGACCGCCACCGGTTGCACATGGGAGGACTTCCCCCGCCTCGGTATGCCCACCCCAACCACGGAAGAGGCTCCGCGGATCCTCTCCCTGTGGCAGGGATCCTGGGCTGCCGCGCTCGCCGTCGGCGTGCTGGTGTGGGGCCTGATCCTGTGGAGTGCTTTCTTCCACCGGCGCAGCCGCACCAAGGTCGAGGTTCCTCCGCAGACCCGGTACAACATGCCCATCGAGGCGCTGTACACCGTGGTTCCGCTCGTCATCGTCTCGGTGCTCTTCTACTTCACCGCCCGCGACGAATCCGAAATCCTCAAGCTCGACAAGAAGCCCGACGTCACGGTCAACGTGGTCGGCTTCCAGTGGAGCTGGTGCTTCAACTACGTCGAGGGCGTCGACGGTTCCACCGGTGACGCCAAGACGGCCAAGGAACTGGACGCGATCCCGGACCGCTACAAGGACCAGTTCCCGGCGGACGCCGGCGGCGTCTACGACTGCGGCACCCCGGGCACCCGCAACGAGCAGACGAACAACCCGGGCCCCACCCTGTGGCTGCCCGAGGGCCAGCGCGTCCGCTTCGTCCTGACCTCCCGTGACGTGATCCACTCCTTCTGGGTGGTGCCGTTCCTGATGAAGCAGGACGTCATCCCGGGTCACACCAACGCCTTCGAGGTGACCCCCAACAAGGAGGGCACCTTCCTGGGCAAGTGCGCCGAACTCTGCGGCGTCGACCACTCCCGGATGCTTTTCAACGTCAAGGTCGTCTCCCAGGAGCGTTACGAGAAGCACCTGAAGGAACTCGTAGAGAAGGGGCAGACCGGTTACGTGCCCGCGGGCATCGCCCAGACGGACCACGAGAAGAACCGGGAGACGAACAACCTGTGAGCATCCTCAACGAACCCCAGGGTGCCGCGGCAGCAGGGTCCCATTACTCGGACCAGCTGCCGGTCCGGCGCCAGAGGCGCGGCGAAGTCGTCGTCAAGTGGCTGACCACCACGGACCACAAGACGATCGGCACGCTGTACCTGGCCACGTCGTTCGTGTTCTTCTGCATCGGCGGCGTCATGGCGCTGCTGATGCGCGCGGAGCTGGCCCGCCCGGGACTGCAGATCGTCTCGAACGAGCAGTTCAACCAGGCGTTCACGATGCACGGCACGATCATGCTGCTGATGTTCGCGACGCCGCTGTTCTCCGGTTTCGCGAACTGGATCATGCCGCTGCAGATCGGCGCGCCCGACGTGGCGTTCCCGCGGCTGAACATGTTCGCCTACTGGCTCTACCTGTTCGGCTCGCTCATCGCGGTCGGCGGCTTCCTCACCCCGCAGGGCGCGGCCGACTTCGGCTGGTTCGCGTACTCCCCGCTGTCGGACGCGGTGCACTCGCCGGGCATCGGCGGCGACCTGTGGATCATGGGTCTGGCCTTCTCCGGTTTCGGTACGATCCTCGGCTCGGTCAACTTCATCACCACGATCATCTGCATGCGCGCGCCGGGCATGACCATGTTCCGCATGCCGATCTTCACCTGGAACGTGCTGCTGACCGGTGTCCTGGTCCTGCTGGCCTTCCCGGTCCTGGCCGCGGCCCTGTTCGCCCTGGAGGCGGACCGCAAGTTCGGTGCCCATGTCTTCGACGCCGCCAATGGCGGCGCGTTGCTGTGGCAACACCTGTTCTGGTTCTTCGGGCATCCAGAGGTGTACATCATCGCGTTGCCGTTCTTCGGCATCGTCAGTGAGATCATCCCGGTCTTCTCCCGCAAGCCGATCTTCGGCTACATGGGCCTGATCGGCGCCACCATCGCGATCGCGGGTCTGTCGGTGACGGTGTGGGCGCACCACATGTACGTCACGGGCGGCGTGCTCCTGCCGTTCTTCTCCTTCATGACCTTCCTGATCGCGGTCCCGACCGGTGTGAAGTTCTTCAACTGGCTCGGCACCATGTGGAAGGGCAGTCTCTCCTTCGAGACACCGATGCTGTGGTCGACCGGCTTCCTGATCACCTTCCTCTTCGGTGGTCTGACCGGTGTCCTCCTCGCGGCGCCGCCGCTGGACTTCCACGTCTCGGACTCGTACTTCGTGGTCGCCCACTTCCACTACGTGGTCTTCGGCACCGTCGTCTTCGCGATGTTCGCCGGCTTCCACTTCTGGTGGCCCAAGTGGACGGGCAAGATGCTCGACGAGCGCCTCGGCAAGATCACCTTCTGGACGCTCTTCATCGGCTTCCACGGCACCTTCCTGGTCCAGCACTGGCTGGGCGCCGAGGGCATGCCGCGCCGGTACGCCGACTACCTGGCGGCCGACGGCTTCACCGCGCTGAACACGATCTCGACGATCAGCTCGTTCCTGCTGGGCATGTCGATGCTGCCGTTCATGTACAACGTCTGGAAGACGGCCAAGTACGGCAAGCCGGTCAACGTCGACGACCCGTGGGGCTACGGCCGTTCCCTGGAGTGGGCGACCTCCTGCCCGCCGCCGCGGCACAACTTCCTCACGCTGCCGCGCATCCGCTCCGAATCCCCGGCCTTCGACCTGCACCACCCCGAGATCTCCGCGCTGGACCAGCTGGAGAACGTGGGCCACGGTGACAAGGCCCTCGCTGGCGGCAAGGAGGCCGGCAAGTGAAGATCCAGGGCAAGATGTTCATCTGGCTGAGCGTCTTCATCCTCGTCATGGCGATCGTCTATGGCGTGTGGTCGAAGGAGCCGGCCGGCACGACCGCCCTCTTCCTGGCCTTCGGGCTCTCGATCATGATCGGCTTCTACCTCGGCTTCACGGCCAAGCGGGTCGACGCGGGCGCCCAGGACAACAAGGAAGCGGACGTCGCGGACGAGGCCGGCGAGGTCGGGTTCTTCAGCCCGCACAGCTGGCAGCCGCTCTCGCTGGCGGTCGGCGGCGCGTTCGCCTTCACCGCCGTCGCGATCGGCTGGTGGCTGATGTTCTTCTCGGCGCCGCTGCTCCTGATCGGCCTCTTCGGCTGGGTCTTCGAGTACTACCGCGGTGAGAACCGCACCCAGTAGCACGACCCGGTCACCCGAAGGACCCGGACACTCCGCCAGGAGGGTCCGGGTTCCTTCTTTTGCCGCACGACGCCACCCGTCCGGCTTACCCACCGCGCCGCCCCGCGCGAGGCTTCCTACGTTGAGGCCATGAGCCACTCAGTTCACTTCCCGGCACGGGGGCGCACGGCCGTCGTGAGCTGCACGCTGCTGGTGATCGCCCTGGGGACGGCCACCACCGCGTGCAGCGGCGACGACGACCCCCTGGCCGCCTCGCCCTACGACGCGGCCGGCCGCGTCTCCTTCAACGGCCCCACGGAGCCGGGGAAGAAGGCCGACCCCGACAAGCCCCTGGAGGTCGTCGCCGAGGGCTCCGACGGGCGCATCACGGACGTCACGGCCATGGACGCGACGGGCCGCTACGTGGCGGGTGAGCTCTCCGCCGACGGCGCCCGCTGGCACAGCACCTCACCGCTGGCCGCCGACGCCTCCTACACGGTGCGGGTCAGCACCGAGGACGGCGACGGGGCGCCCGGCCGCAAGGTCCTCACCTTCGACACGGGCAGGCCCGCGGCCAAGAAGCGGCTCGACGTGGTCTTCGGGCCCGACAAGGGCACGTACGGGGTGGGCCGGCCGCTCACGGCCGAACTGAGCATGCCCGTCAAGGACCCCGCCCAGCGGAAGACCGTCGAACGCGCCCTCAAGGTGGAGTCGACGCCCGCCGCGGAGGGCGCCTGGCACTGGGTGGACGACAAGGAACTGCACTACCGCCCCCGGGACTACTGGCCCGCCCACGCCACCGTCCGGGCCCGCTCCACCCTCAAGGGCATCAAGATCGGTGACCGGCTCTGGGGCGGCACGGCCAAGCCCTTGCAGATCGAGACCGGCGACCGCGTCATCGCCGTCACGGACGCCTCCTCGCACACGATGACGGTCTTCCGCAACGGCGAGGAGATCAAGTCGATCCCGGTCACCACCGGCAAGCCCGGCTTCGAGACCCGCAACGGCGTCAAGGTCGTCCTCGGCAAGGAGCCGTTCGTCCGGATGCGCAGCACCACCGTCGGCATCGCCGAGGGCTCCTCGGAGGCGTACGACCTCCCCGTCCACTGGGCCACCCGGGTGACCTGGAGCGGCGAGTACGTGCACGCCGCCCCCTGGTCCGTCGGCTCCCAGGGCTCCGCCAACGTCAGCCACGGCTGCACCGGCATGTCCACCGGCAACGCCGAGTGGTTCTTCGACACCGTCCGGGAGGGCGACATCGTCGAGGTCGTCAACTCCTACGGCGACACGATGGAGACCTTCGGCAACGGCTTCGGCGACTGGAACCTGGACTGGAAGAAGTGGCGCACGGGCAGCGCCCTCACAGGCGGCAACCCGAACGGCCCGGCGGAACAGGAAGCCCCACGACTCCGCCCGACGGCCACATGAGTGCCCCGTCAGGGGCGCGGGGAACGGCGCGACAAACCACAACGAACCCGCACCCGCCCCGCGACCCCAAGGCCCCACCCCACTAGGCGCTCTGCAACCGCCCCTGCCGCAGCAGAGAAGCCAACGCGGACGCGAACTCCACCGGCTCGACCGGCAGCGTCACAGCCGCGTCCGCCCGGCTCCACGTAGCCAGCCACGCGTCCTGCGGACGTCCGATGAGCAACAGCACCGGCGGACAGGCGAACACCTCGTCCTTGATCTGCCGGCACACCCCCATGCCGCCCATCGGCACGGCCTCGCCGTCCAGCACGCAGACGTCGATCCCGCCGCGGTCCAGCTCCTTGACGACGGCGGCCGGAGTGGCGCACTCCACGAACTCCACGACGGGCACGTCCGGAGCCGGCCTGCGGCCGGTCGCGAGCCGTACCTGTTCCCGGGTGGTGGAGTCGTCGCTGTAGACCAGCACCGTGACGGTCGGCTGCATGCTTCCTCCGAAAGGTCGTGTCCCGTTGCGCGGGATGCTACTCCCTCGGACACCCCGTCAACACCGGGCGCAACACGGCTCCTGAGGGCCCTTCCGCTGGGCCATCCGGGCAGTCCGGACGGGGTGAACACTCCGAACGGCACCCCCGGGAGTGAGGGCGGGATAAGCGACCGACATAATGTCGGTCGTGGCGACAGCAACGACAGTAGATACCGGGCACGCGCACCCGTCGGTCAACCGACCGAACCTCACCAGCGTCGGAACCATCATCTGGCTGAGTTCCGAGCTGATGTTCTTCGCGGCCCTCTTCGCGATGTACTTCACCCTGCGATCGGTGACCGGCCCGGACTTCTGGTCCGAGAAGGCCGACGCGTTGAACCTTCCGTTCTCCGCGACGAACACCACGATCCTGGTGCTCTCCTCCCTCACCTGCCAGCTCGGCGTGTTCGCCGCCGAGCGCGGTGACGTGAAGAAGCTCAGGATGTGGTTCATCGTCACCTTCATCATGGGTGCGATCTTCATCGGCGGTCAGGTGTTCGAGTACACCGAGCTGGTCAAGCACGAGGGCCTGTCGCTCTCGTCGGACCCGTACGGCTCGGTGTTCTACCTGACCACCGGCTTCCACGGACTGCACGTGACGGGCGGCCTCATCGCCTTCCTGCTGGTCCTCGGCCGCACGTACGCGGCCCGGAGGTTCACCCACGAGCAGGCGACCGCCGCCATCGTCGTGTCCTACTACTGGCACTTCGTCGATGTCGTCTGGATCGGCCTCTTCGCCACGATCTATTTGATCAAGTAGGCGCGGACCGCTTCCCGCGCACACATCCAGAAGCATCGACGCAGAAGATCCTGACACCGGGGTAATCCGTGAAAAAGCTCTCCGCACGACGACGCCACCCGTTGGCGGCGATCGTCGTCCTACTCCTCGCGCTGGCATGCACCGGGGGGCTCTACGCCGTGTTCGCGCCCGCGGACAAGGCGCAGGCCGATGAGACGGCCCAGTCCCTCGCCATCGACGAGGGCAAGAAGCTCTACGCCGTCGGCTGCGCGAGCTGCCACGGCACCGGTGGCCAGGGCACCACCGACGGTCCCAGCCTCGTCGGCGTGGGCGCCGCGGCCGTGGACTTCCAGGTGGGCACCGGGCGCATGCCGGCCCAGCAGCCGGGCGCGCAGGTCCCCCGCAAGAAGAACATCTACTCGCAGGCCGAGATCGACCAGCTCGCGGCCTACATCGCCTCGCTCGGCGCCGGTCCGTCCATCCCCTCGGACGAGAAGTACGACGTCGAGGGCGCGGACGTCGCCAAGGGCGGTGAGCTCTTCCGCACGAACTGCGCGCAGTGCCACAACTTCACCGGCAAGGGCGGCGCCCTGACGCACGGCAAGTACGCTCCGACGCTCGAGGGCGTCGACCCGAAGCACATCTACGAGGCCATGCAGACCGGCCCGCAGAACATGCCTTCCTTCCCCGACACCACGCTGACGGAGCAGAACAAGAAGGACATCATCGCGTACCTCGACGCGGTCAACGGGGACGACACCGTGGACCCGGGCGGTCTGTCGCTGGGTGGCCTCGGGCCGGTCAGTGAGGGCCTCTTCGGCTGGATCTTCGGTCTCGGTGCCTGCATCGCCGTCGCCGTGTGGGTCGCCGCCCGGACCGCAAAGGCCAAGAAGTCATGAGTAGCCAAGACATTCCAGAAGAGAACCTGCCCGCCGCGCGGGAGACCGCGCACGGCGAGGTCGCGGACGAGAAGCACCCGTTCGCCGACCCGGGGCTGCCGCCCCACGAGCACCGCGTCCAGGACATCGACGAGCGGGCCGCGAAGCGCTCCGAGCGCAGCGTCGCCTTCCTGTTCACCCTGTCGATGCTGGCCACCGTCGGCTTCATCGCCTCCTTCGTGGCCATCGACCACGAGAAGTCGGTCTACGTCTTCCCGATCGGGCACATCAACGCGCTGAACTTCGCGCTGGGCCTGACGCTGGGCGTCGCGCTGTTCTGCATCGGCGCGGGCGCGGTCCACTGGGCCCGCACCCTGATGTCCGATGTCGAGGTCGCCGACGAGCGTCACCCGATCGCGGCGTCCCCCGAGGTCCGTGCCAAGGTGCACGCCGACTTCAAGCAGGGCGCCAAGGAGTCCGCGATCGGCCGCCGCAAGCTGATCCGCAACACGATGTTCGGCGCGGTCGCCCTGGTGCCCCTCTCCGGCGTCGTGCTCCTGCGCGACCTCGGTCCGCTGCCCGAGGACAAGCTGCGCCACACGCTGTGGTCCAAGGGCAAGCTGCTCGTCAACATGAACACCAACGAGCCGCTGCGTCCCTCGGACGTCGCGGTGGGCTCCCTCACCTTCGCCAAGCCGGAGGGCCTGGAGGAGCACGACGAGGAGTTCCAGAACGAGATCGCCAAGGCCGCCCTGATGATCGTCCGCATCCAGCCGGACAACATCAAGGACAAGCGCGAGCTCGAGTGGTCGCACGAGGGCATCGTGGCGTACTCGAAGATCTGCACCCACGTGGGCTGCCCGATCTCCCTGTACGAGCAGCAGACGCACCACGTGCTCTGCCCCTGCCACCAGTCCACCTTCGACCTCTCCGACGGCGCCCGGGTGATCTTCGGTCCCGCCGGTCACGCCCTGCCGCAGCTGCGCATCGGCGTGAACGACGAGGGCTACCTCGAAGCGCACGGCGACTTCGAAGAGCCCGTCGGTCCTGCATTCTGGGAGCGCGGATGAGTACACATGAGGCCACCACGACCCGCTCCCGCGGGAAGGCACCGGCCGGCGAACGCGTCGCCGACTGGGCCGACGGCCGGCTGGGGATCTACTCCCTGGCCAAGGCCAACATGCGGAAGATCTTCCCCGACCACTGGTCGTTCATGCTCGGTGAAGTCTGCATGTACAGCTTCATCATCATCATCCTGACCGGTGTGTACCTGACGTTGTTCTTCCACCCGTCGATGAACGAGGTGGAGTACCACGGCAGCTACATCCCGCTGCAGGGCCAGCTGATGAGCGAGGCCTACAAGTCGACGCTGGACATCAGCTTCGACGTCCGCGGTGGTCTGCTGATCCGGCAGATCCACCACTGGGCGGCGATCATCTTCCTCGCCGGCATGTTCGTGCACATGATGCGCGTCTTCTTCACCGGCGCGTTCCGCAAGCCGCGTGAGATCAACTGGCTGTTCGGCTTCCTGCTGTTCGTCCTCGGCATGTTCACCGGTTTCACCGGTTACTCGCTCCCGGACGACCTGCTCTCCGGCACCGGTGTCCGCTTCACGCAGGGCGCGATCCTGTCCGTGCCGATCGTCGGCACGTACATCTCGATGTTCCTGTTCGGCGGGGAGTTCCCCGGGACCGACTTCGTCGCCCGGTTCTACTCGATCCACATCCTGCTGCTGCCGGGCATCATGCTCGGGCTGATGGTGGCCCACCTGATCCTGGTCTTCTACCACAAGCACACGCAGTTCGCGGGTCCCGGCAAGACCAACAAGAACGTCGTCGGCATGCCGCTGCTGCCGGTGTACATGGCCAAGGCCGGAGGCTTCTTCTTCCTGGTCTTCGGCGTGATCGCGATCATCGCGGGCATCGCCTCGGTCAACCCGATCTGGTCCATCGGCCCCTACCGGCCCGACATGGTCTCCACCGGCGCCCAGCCCGACTGGTACATGGGCTTCGCCGAGGGACTCGTCCGCGCCATGCCCGGCTGGGAGATCAACTTCTGGGGTCACACGCTCGTCCTGGGTGTGTTCGTCCCGCTGGTGATCTTCGGTCTGTTCCTCGCGATCATCGCCCTGTACCCGTTCATCGAGTCCTGGGTCACCGGGGACAAGCGCGAGCACCACATCCTGGACCGCCCGCGCAACGCCCCGACCCGGACCGCGTTCGGCGTCGCCTGGGTCACCGCGTACATGATCATGCTGGTCGGTGGTGGCAACGACATCTTCGCCACCCACTTCCACCTGTCGATCAACGCGGTCACCTGGTTCGTCCGGATCGGCTTCTTCGTCGGCCCGGTCATCGCCTTCGTCGTCACCAAGCGGATCTGCCTCGGCCTCCAGCGCCGGGACAAGGAGAAGGTGCTGCACGGCCGCGAGTCGGGCATCATCAAGCGCCTGCCGCACGGTGAGTTCATCGAGGTGCACGAGCCGCTCAGCCAGGAGCAGATGTACTCGCTCACCGCGCACGAGCAGTACAAGCCGGCCGAGATCGGCCCGGCCGTCGACGAGAACGGCGTCGAGCGGAAGGCCGGCGGCGTGGAGAAGCTCCGCGTCAAGCTGAGCAAGTCCTACTACGGCGAGGAGTCCCAGATTCCGAAGCCGACCGTAGACGAGTACAAGGAGATCACCAGCGGCCACGGCCACCACTGATCCTCCTGCGTCGCCACACGACAGCGAAGGGCCCCGTCCGGTGTTCGGACGGGGCCCTTCGTCGCGCCCCCGGGCTGGATAAGGTGGACCCACGTCTTGCCCGCGCGGGATCTCCTCCCGCGCGGGTTCTCTTCCCACTTTCACAGGAGCGGCTGATGAGCGCTGTGACCCCCGCTGGAGGCGACACCGCGGCGGGCCGCTCCTGGCCCGTGCTGCTGAACGGACTGCTGGACGGCCGGGACCTCTCCGCGGACGAGACCGCGTGGGCGATGGACGTCATCATGCGCGGCGAGGCCACCGACGCGCAGATCGCCGGGTTCGCGGTGGCCCTGCGCGCCAAGGGCGAGACCGTCGACGAGATCGGCGGCCTGGTCCGCGCGATGTACGGGCACGCCCATGTCATCCAGGTCCCCGGCGACACCGTCGACATCGTCGGCACCGGCGGCGACGGCGCCAAGACCGTCAACATCTCCACCATGTCGGCGATCGTCGTCGCCGGCACCGGGGCGAAGGTCGTCAAACACGGCAGCCGCGCCGCCTCCTCGGCGTCCGGCGCCTCGGACGTCCTGGAGAAGCTCGGCGTCAATCTCGACCTGACGCCGCGGCGCGTCACCGAGGTCGCCGAGGAAGCCGGGATCACCTTCTGCTTCGCCGTGAAGTTCCACCCCGCGCTGCGCCACGTCGCGGCGGCCCGCGGACAGCTGGGCGTGCGGACGGTGTTCAACTTCCTCGGTCCGCTCACCAACCCGGCCAACGTCCGCTCCCAGGCCATCGGCGTCGCCGACGCCCGGATGGCACCCATCATCGCCGGGGTCTTCGCCGAGCGCGGCAACTCCTCACTGGTCTTCCGCGGCGACGACGGGCTGGACGAGCTGACGACCACGGCCACGTCCCGGGTCTGGACGGTGCGCGACGGCAAGGTGACCGAGGAGACCTTCGACCCGCGGGACGTGGGCATCGAGCTGGTGCCCGTCGAGGCTCTGCGCGGCGCCGACGCGTCGTACAACGCCGACGTGGCCCGGCGGCTGCTGAACGGCGAGACGGGCCCCGTACGGGACGCCGTCCTGCTCAACTCGGCGGCGGCCCTGGTCGCGCTGGAGCGCGGCGACGGCCCGCTGACGGACCGCATCGGGGCCGCCATCGAGCGGGCCGCGGTGTCGGTCGACTCCGGCGCGGCCAAGAGCGTCCTGGACCGGTGGGTGGCCGCGACCAACGCCTGACGGCCGCCTCGGAGGCCGTCGGTCCGCCCGACGGCCCCGTGCGGTGTACGTCCCGCGATCCGGACACGGGTTGCGGGACGTCGATCTTTTCGCTTACGTTCGTCCCCAGGTCATGAGTGACAGTCATGAGGCCCCGGCCGACTGTCCGGCAACCCTCCGTCCGTGGCGGGGTGCCCCGGGTGAAGACCAGGCCGCAGGCAGCGAGGTCTGCGGCAAGCGCGGACCCCTCGCACACTTCCAGAAGTGTGGGGCCAGGGGTCCTGGTCGTCGAGGAGCCTTCCGTGAGCAAGCGAATGCGCTAGGGCCGCAGAGCCCCGCCTCCGCACACCCTTCTTCTTCTCTTCCGGCGCGTGCCGTGCCTCGCCGCGCCCGAATTCTCACGGGAGTCCCGTCATGTCCGCACCCACCGCTGTCTCCGCCCCGCTGGCCGTCCTCGGCGCCGACGTCACCGTGCCGCTCGTCACCGGCGGCGAGGTCACCTACGCGGCCCTCGACTACGCGGCCAGCGCCCCGGCCCTGAAGCGCGTCTGGGACGACGTCGCCGCCTACGCGCCCTACTACGGCAGCGTCCACCGGGGCGCCGGGTACCTCTCGCAGCTCTCCACCGACCTGTTCGAGAACGCCCGCCGGACCGTCGCGGAGTTCCTCGGCTGCCGCACCGGCGACCAGGTCGTCTTCACCCGGTCCACCACCGACTCCCTCAACCTGCTCGCCGCCGCCCTCCCGGCCGGCTGCCGGGTCTTCGTCTTCGAGACCGAGCACCACGCCTCGCTGCTGCCCTGGAGGAACGCGGACGTCACCTACCTCGACGCCCCGCGCACCCCGGCGCAGGCCGTCGAGACCCTGGAGCGCGCCCTCGCCGCCCGCGAGCCGTACGGCCCCGCGCTGGTCTGCGTCACCGGCGCCTCCAACGTCACCGGCGAGCTGTGGCCGGTGCGCGAGCTGGCCGCCGCCGCCCACGCCCACGGCGCCCGGATCGTCCTGGACGCCGCCCAGCTCGCCCCGCACCACCCGGTGGACCTCGCCGGCCTCGACGTGGACTGGGTCGCCTTCTCCGGGCACAAGCTGTACGCGCCCTTCGGCTCCGGGGTGCTGGCCGGCCGCGCCGACTGGCTCTCCGAGGCCGAGCCCTACCTCGCCGGCGGCGGCGCGAGCCGCCGGGTCAGCCGCCGTGCCGACGGCGGTGTGGACGTCGAGTGGCACGACAGCGCCGCCCGCCACGAGGCCGGGTCGCCCAACGTCATCGGCGCCTACGCCATCGCCTCCGCCTGCAAGGCGCTCACCGAGGCCGGGTTCGAGACGCTCCTCGCCCGCGAGGAGCACCTGATCCGCACGGTCCGCGAGGGCCTCGCCGAGGTGCCCGAGGTGCGGGTCCTCTCGCTCTTCGGCGCCGACGCGCCCCGCGTCGGCGTCCTCTCCTTCGTCGTCGACGGCTGGAACAGCTCCCACTTCGCCGCCGCCCTCTCCGCCGAGTACGGCATCGGCGTCCGCGACGGCCTCTTCTGCGCCCACCCGCTGGTGCGCACCCTGCTCGGCAGCGACCCGCAGACGCAGGGCGAGTGCGGCGCCCCCGAGGCCGCGCCCGGCGAGAAGTCCCTCAACGCCGTCCGGGTCAGCTTCGGCGCGGGCACCCCGGACGAGCACGTCGAACGGTTCGTGACGGCCGTGAAGGAACTGGTCCGCGACGGCGCCCGCTGGAACTACCGCACCGAGGACGGCCGCTGCGTCCCCGACACCTCCGCCGCCGCGGCCGCCTGAGCCGGTAGCCGCGCGCCGAGGACGATCATCCGCAGCGCCCGCTCGGTGGCGTCCGTGACGAGTTCGGCACCCCGCAGCAGCGCCTCCGCCAGTGCCATCGGCGCGGGCAGGATGCCGTGGCAGGCATCGACGCCCGGTACGTCGTACGCGCCTTCGCCGAGGGTGCCGGCCAGCGCCAGCACCGGACGCCCGTGCAGCTTGGCGCGGCGGGCGACCTCGGCCGGGATCTTTCCGCGCGGCGTCTGGTGGTCCAGGGCGCCCTCGGCGGTCAGCACCAGGTCGGCGCGGGCCAGCCGGGCGTCCAGGTCCAGCGGGTCGAGCAGCACGTCGAACCGGGGCAGCAGCCGCGCGCCGAGGGCGGCGAGGCCCGCGCCAAGGCCGCCGGAGGCGCCGGTGCCGGGGCCGCCGCGCAGGTCGGGGCGGCCGGTGGCGACATCGCGGGCGAGGACGTACGCCCAGTTCTCAAGACCCGCCGAGAGGTGTTCGACCTGGGCCTGGGTCGCGCCCTTCTGCGGGCCGAAGACCCGGGCCACGCCGCGCTCGCCGCACAGCACGTTGAACGGGTTGCAGGCGACGAGCAGTTCGGTCTCCCGCAGGCGGGGGTCCAGGCCGGACGGGTCCACGCGGGCCAGCCGGGTCAGTTCCCGTCCGCCCGGCGGCAGTTCGAAGCCGTCCGCGTCCAGCAGCCGGGCGCCGAGGGCCTGCAACGCGCCCGCGCCGCCGTCGGAGGTGCCCGAGTCGCCGCAGCCCACGAGGACGCGCCGCACGCCGGTGTCGAGCGCGGCGCGGATCAGCTCGCCGACCCCGTAGGTGGTGGTGGCGCCCGGGTCGCGCAGCGCGCGCGGGACGAGGGAGAGACCGGCGACGGCGGCCATCTCCACCAGGGCCGTGTCCCGGGAGCCGAGCAGCGCGAAGTGGGTGCCGATCCGCTCGCCGACGGGGCCGGTGGCGGGCAGCGCCACCAGCCGGCCGCCGGTCGCGGCGGCCAGCGCGACGGCCGTGCCCTCGCCGCCGTCCACCAGCGGCACCCGGTCGATCTCCGCGTACGGCAGGACCCGGCGGACCCCGGCCGCGATGGCGTCGGCGGCGGCCTGGGCGGACAGCGACTCCTTGAAGCCGCTCGGTGCGACGACGACTCGGTTCAGCACGGCGGAACTCCTCAGCGGGTCACGGGAACACCGAACCACGACCACCCTCCTCAGCGGGTCACGGGTATGCCGAACAGCGGCCACACCGCGACGGCGAACAGCAGGACGAGCGCGGCGCTCAGCGGCGCCAGCACCGCGGACAGCCGCAGCAGGTCGCGCGGGGTGTAGGTGGGGACACCGGGGACGTCCGCGAAGAGGGTGACCGGTTTCGCGGAGGCCGGCAGCGTGTGGCAGAAGCCGGCGGCGGCGGTGGAGGCGAGGGCGGCGGTGACCGGGTTGACCCCGGCCGCCACCGCCGCGGCTATGACGAGCGGCACCAGCACCGAGGAGCGGGCCGAACGGGACTGCAGGACCAGGTGCGCGGCGGTGCTGACCACGACCACCACGGTGAGGAAGACGGCCGGTGCGGCGTCCGGCGGCAGCCCCGACACCAGCCACTTCGCCGCACCGGAGTCGGCCAGCGCCACGCCCATCGCCATGGTCGCCGCCATGAACAGCAGCAGCGACCACGGCACCGTCCGCAGGGCGTCCTTGAGCCCTACGGTGCCGAGCGCGGGGGACGCGGCGACGACCGCGCCGATCAGCGCCACCACCGCGGGCGAGACCTGGTGCAGCGGCTCGCTGCACCACAGGACGACGACCGTGGCCAGCAGCAGCGCGCACCGCTTCTCCGCCTGTGTCCAGGGACCGGTGACCGGCGTCTCGGAGTGCCGCTGCAGCTCCTCGGCGGTGATCCGTACCGCCCCCGCGCGGTCCGCCCGCCGGGTCGAGGTCAACAGCACCGCCTCGGCGGCGAGATGGGAGGTGACCACGGCCAGCGGCAGCCCGAGCAGCAGCCACTCGGTGAAGCCGATCCGGTCCCCGGTCGCCTCCCACAGCACCGACACGGTGATCAGGTGCGCACCCGCGCCGATCAGGGTCGCCACCGCCGACAGCAGGATCACGGTCGGGAAGAGCAGCGCGAGCATCACGACCAGTCGCTTCCGCTCGCCGAGGGCGTGGGCGAGGGCCAGGAAGACCGGCAGGGCGAGCGCCGCCCGGCCCGAGGTGGCCGGCACCGCGAACGCCGTGACGACCAGCGCGGCCGTCGTCAGGTGCGTCAACTGCCGCACGGTGCGCGCCCCGCCGACCAGGAACACCGCCGCCCGCCCCGCCAGCCCCGTCCGCGTCACCGCCGCCGCCAGCACGAAGGCGCAGATCAGCAGCCACACCGTCGGTTCACCGAGCGTCCCGAACAGGGTGTCGCTGCTGATGACCCCGGTGGCGGTCAGGGCCAGCCCGGCGCCGAGCGCGATGTACGTGTCGTCGATCGGGGTGCCGATCCAGGCGCAGGTGGCGAGCGCGAACACGGCCAGCGTGAAGCGCGCGTCGCCACCGAGGGCGGGAAAGGCGGCGGGGACCGCCAGCACCGCGCACAGCGACAGCGCCGCGGACAGGGCCAGGGCCGGACGGAGGTTCTGCGTCACACCATCAAGGCTCGGCGCGGGCGGTGAGCCGCCGATGAGCCCCCGATGAAGGAAACTTCACCAGGCCGGCAGCCGGTACCCCATCCCGCGCACGGTCTCCACCCGGTCCGCGCCGAGCTTCTTGCGCAGCGCCCGCACGTACACGTCCACGATGTTGGAGCCGGGATCGAAGTCGTAGCCCCACACGTGGGAGAGGATCTGCTCGCGGGACAGCACCTGCCCGGGATGGCGCAGGAACAGCTCAAGGAGCACGAACTCACGGGCCGTCAGGTCCACCGTCCGCTCCCCGGCACGGGCCCGGCGGGTGCGCAGGTCCAGGGTGAGTGTGCCCGACCTGAGCACCGTCACCTCCGGCGCCCTGGCCGCCGTGCGCAGCCGCAGCCGCACCCGGGCCAGCAGCTCCTCGAACCGGAACGGCTTGGTCATCCAGTCGTCGGCGCCGCCCTCCAGGCCGGCCACCGTGTCCCGTACGGAGTCCCGCGCGGTCAGCACGATCACCGGGGTCGTCACCCGGGCCTCGCGCAGGGCGCGCAGCACGGTGAAGCCGTCCCGGCCGGGCAGCCCGATGTCCAGCACGATCAGGTCGAACCCGCCGGTCAGGGCGTAGTCGTACCCGGACTCGCCGTCGGGGACGGCGGTGGTGGTGAAGCCGTTGGCGCGCAGGCCCTTCTGGACGAAGGAGGCGATGCGTTCCTCGTCCTCGACGATGAGGATGCGGTTCATGGGTGTGCCTCTTCCAGGATCAGGACGAACGTGGCGCCGCCGCCCTCGGTGTCGTGCAGCCGGACCCGGCCGCCGTGGCCCTCGGCGATCGCTTTGACGATGGACAGTCCGAGTCCGGCGCCGGAACCGCGCGCCCCGCGCCGGGCGGTGCCGCGCCGGAACCGTTCGAAGATGACCTCGGCGTCCTGGGCCTGGACGCCGGTGCCGGAGTCGGCGACGTACAGCTCGACGCGGCCGTGCGCGGCGCGGGAGCCGATGCGGACGGTCTGCCCGGGGGCGGTGTGCTGCACGGCGTTCTGCGCGAGCTGCACCATCGCCTGGGTGATCCGCTGCGGGTCGAGGCGGACCTCGCGGTCGGCGGTGCCGTCCAGCACCCAGTCGCGGTCGCCGAGGGTGCGTGCCTTGACGTAGACGTCGGCGGTGAGTTCGGCGAGCTGGACCGGCTCGGGGGAGACGAAGTCGGGGCGCTCGGCCTTGGCCAGGAGGAGCAGGTCCTCCACGATCCGGCTCATCCGGTCGAGTTCGTCGGTGACGAGGCGGACGGTCTCCTCGCGCTCGGCGGGTTCGTCGCCCATCAGCTCCAGGTGGCCGCGGACGATGGTGATCGGGGTGCGCAGCTCGTGCCCCGCGTCGTCGACGAACTCGCGCTGCGCGGCGAAGGCCCGCTCCAGCCGGTCCAGCATCGCGTTGAACGTCCCGGCGAGGGCGGCCACGTCGTCGTGGCCGTGCACGGGGATGCGGCGGGTGAGGTCCTGCTCGGTGAGCTGCGCGGCCGTGGTGCGGACCAGGCGGACGGGTTTGAGGATGCGGCCGGCGACCACCCAGGCGATGCCGGTGGTCATCAGCAGCGCCACCCCGGAGATGGCGAGCAGCACCTTGAACACCTCGTCGGCGCGGGCCTCCTCCCGGCCGGGGTGGAAGGCGACGACGAACGCGGCCGCCGGTTCGCCGCCGTGGCGGGCGACGACGACCTTGGCCCAGCGGATGTCGCCCTCGGGGCGGGGCAGGGTGCCGGAGGGGTAGGGCGAGCCGAAGATGTGGCGGCGGGCCCCGGCGTCCTCGTGCAGCGGCAGGGCGACGGGGATGTCGCGCTGCTGGATGATCTGCGCGGGGTCGGTGCCCGGCGCTCCCACCAGGCCGAGCAGCTCCTCGTCGGAGTCGGCGTACTGCCGTTGCAGGAAGACCCGCAGCAGCCGGTCCGGCTCGGTGAAGGGGCGGCCGGTGGCCGGATCGAAGCCCTGCGCCTGGAAGTTGGCGAACTCGCCGGCCTCCTGGGTGAGCAGGCCGTTGATCCGCTGGTCGGTGTCGTGCAGCAGGATCGAGCGGGTCGTCGCGGCGACGGAGGCGAGCGCCACTGCCATCACGAGCAGCAGCCAGAGCAGGATGCGGACCCGGGCGGAGATCCGCCGCCGGCCGGCGCGGTCAGCCGTCGTCACCGGGTCCGTCGTCGCCGGCGTCGTCCCCCGGTCCGTCGTCACCGGTGCGGCCGGGCTCGTCGTCATCGTCGTCGTCCGGAGGGCTGTCGGTGACCGGGGGCCGGGACACCACCTGGTCGCCGGGGGGAGCTCCGGTCCCGCCCGGCGGGGCGGCGGGGGAGGAGGGAGAGGAAGGGGACGCGGGGGACGCGGGGGACGCGGGGGACGCGGGGGACTCGGGGGAGGCCGTCGGGGACGGGGGAGGAGACACGGGTGTGGACGCGTCGGGCGGCGCGGGGGAGCCGCTCTCCAGCTCGACCTCGGCGGGCACCTTCGGCTCCTGCGGACTGTCGGTCAGGGCGAAACTGGTCGCGGCGATACCGAGGGGGATCAGCACGACGGCGGCCAGTGCCGCCATCCGGCGGGTGAAGACCATGTCCGTGATCCTGCTCCCGCCGCCCGGCGGCCCGGATGAGTCCCGGATGAAGAACCCTTCATCCGCGGGCTGCCGCCCACGCGCACGCCCGCGTGGGCGTCAGCTCTCCAGCCCGATGGCGAACGCCGCCTCCAGGTCGTGCTGCGAGTACGTACGGAACGCCACGTGCGTGTCGGTGCCCTCGACGCCCGGGATCTTGCTGATCCGCCCGGGGATGACCTCCGCCAGCTCCTCGTGCTCCCGCACCCGCACCATGGCGATCAGGTCGTAGGTGCCGGTGACGGAGAAGACCTCGCTCACCGACTCCAGCGAGGCGATGCGCTCCGCGATCTCGGGAATGCGGTCCACGCTGGTCTTGATGAGGACGATCGCGGTGATCACGGCTGGTTCTCTCCCTCGGGGGCCGTCGCTGGGGCGCTCCTCACTCTAGCCCTCCGCCCGTTCCACACCCACGCGCACAGGAAGCCGAGGCCGAAGCCGACCAGGTGGGCCAGGTAGGCGACCCCCGGACCGTCCCCGGCCCGCCAGGCCGACAGCCACTGCAGGGCCGCCCAGAAGGGCAGCACCAGCCAGGCCGGGAAGCGCAGCGGCATGAACAACAGGAACGGCAGGAGACTGGTCACCCGCGCGCGGGGGAACAGGTACAGGAACGCGCCGAGGACGGCCGAGATCGCCCCGGAGGCGCCCACCAGGGACTGCCGGGAGTGGTCGTTGGCGATCGCATAGCCGAGCAGGGCCAGGTAGCCGCAGCCGAGGAAGAACAGCAGGAACCTCGCGCGGCCCATCCGCTCCTCGGTCATCACGCCGAAGACGTAGAGGAAGAGCATGTTGCCGAGCAGGTGCACCCAGCCGCCGTGCACGAAGAGGGCGGTGAGCGGGGTCCAGAGGGCTCGGGGCGACCCCTCGAACAGGTCTGCGGGGATCACGCCCCAGCGCCGGAAGTAGGCGCGCTGCGCGGCGAGCAGCTCGTCGGCGGAGCCGTACGACGGGTCGAGCCCGGACGCGGGGCTGATCAGGAACAGCAGGCAGCACAGGACGATCAGTCCGTACGTCACGGGCGCCGGGCGCCGGACCGGACGGCGGTCGCGCCCCCGCACCGTACGGCGGTCGCGCCCCCGCACCGTGCGGAACGCCTCACCCACGGCCGTGCTCCAGTTGCGGATCATGGGTACAGAGCATGACGCAACGGGACACCAGCGGACGGACCGCCTCGCCGCCGTGGACAGACGGGCGGCGAGTACCCGCCAGGCCGTAGGGTTACGAGCCACACGTACCGGGGAGGCCGGTGCGTCGGGCGACACTGGAAGAGAGCGAACAGCCACGATGACGGTTCCCCAGCCGACCGGCACGACGCGGTGGCGCTGCACCCTCTGCGGCAACCTCACCCGCTTCGACGTGACCCGTGCGTCGAAGGTCGTGGAGTACGTCCACCTCGACCTGGCCGGCGAGCCGACGGTCGAGGAGCGCGAGGTGCTCAGTGAGACCATCGAGTCGGTGCGGTGCCGCTGGTGCAACGCCGTGGACCAGGTGGAACTCGTGGACAGGCCGGGCGCCGGCTCCTGAACGGAGCGGGCCCGGCATCCGGGGAACGGTATTGGGGTGACGGATGGCGGAGACACACGGCGGGGGGCCGGGCGACGGCGCCGCTGAGGTGCTCGACCGTCCGCTGCCCGACGGGGTGCGCCGCAGGGTGGTGCAGATCGCCGCGGACGGCTTCGGCGGGCTGACCCTCGCGGAACTCCCCGCGCAGCTGCGACAGTACGCGCGGTTCACGCCGAACCGGCGCGCCAAGTTCGCGGGCAACGCGATGGCCGCCGCGCTGGAGTCGGACACGCTGTTCCGGCAGCGCATCGGCGAGAAGCTCAGGGAGGCCCAGCCGGAGCTGGCCGACGCCCTCGACTCGGGCTCCCCGCCCCCCGCCGCTGACCCCCTCGACGTGGCCGCCGCGGCCTACGTCCTGCGCCCGGCGGGCTGGGTGAAGCTGGTCGCCGCCGCCGGCGAGGAGGCCCAGCGCGCCGACGCCGAGCGCGCCGACGAGGAGACCCGCGCCGAGCTGGAGCGGCTCCGTACCGACCTGGAGCGCGCCCGGGAGCACGGCAGGGACGAGACCGACCGGCTCCGTGCCGAGCTGGACGCCTCCAGGAAGGAGGCGGAGTCGCTCCACCGCAAGCTGCGCGGCGCGCTCAGCGACGTCAAACGCGGCGAGGCCGCGGTACGCAAGATGCGCGCCGAACTGGACGCCGTACGGGCCGAGACGCAGACCCAGGTCTCCGCCGCCGAGAGCGAGTCCCGGCGGCTGCGCACCCGGCTGAGCGAGGCGGAGGCCGCCCTGGAGGCCACCCGCAAGGCCGCCCGGGAGGGCCGCAGCGTCGAGGACATGCGCGTACGGCTGCTCCTCGACACCCTCCTCGACGCCACCCAGGGGCTGCGCCGGGAACTCGCGCTGCCGCCGGTCTCCGTGCGTCCGGCGGAGACGGTGGACGCCGTCGAGCCCGGCCGGATGACGCCGAAGGACATCGCGGCCCGCGCGCTGTCCGAGCACGACCCGGCCGTCCTGGACCAGCTCCTGGCGCTGCCCCAGGCACACCTGGTCGTCGACGGCTACAACGTCACCAAGACCGGCTATCCGCAGATGCCGCTGGAGAAGCAGCGGCTCAGACTCCTCGGCCAGCTCTCGCAGCTCGCCGCGCAGACCGGTGCCGAGGTGACGTGCGTCTTCGACGGGGCGGAGCTGGCCGCGCCGGTCCTGCTCGCGCCGCCGCGCGGAGTGCGGGTGCTCTTCTCCAAGCCGGGCGTCACCGCCGACGAGCTGATCCGTCAGCTGGTGCGGGCCGAACCGCCGGGCCGCCCCGTCATCGTCGCCTCCACCGACCGCGAGGTCGCCGACGGCGTGGCGAAGGCCGGGGCGCGGCCCGTCGCCTCGGCGATGCTGCTGAAGCGGCTCTCCTGAGCGACCAGCTGATCCTGAGCGACTCCTTGACGTAGCGTCAAGCCGGCGTCACCGCTGGTGAGTCATTGGTGGACCAGAGGTAAAAGATGCCGCTGTTCAACAGGTTTTTCCCGAGAAGGATTTGAACTGATCACGGATGGGTCACTAGGGTCTGGGTTCGAACCCGCGAGCGGGTGATCACTCACACGAAGGAGTTCACCTCCGTGGCGTCCCACCGTCGACCCAAGCAGCCCAGTCGTGCGCGTGTCACCGTGCTGACCACCGCCGCAGCCGCCGCTGTCGTCCTCAGCTCCCAGGCCGCCAACGCCGCCCCGAGCGAGAAGCAGAACAAGGACGAGGTCAAGGCCAAGGTCGACAAGCTCTACGAAGAGGCCGAGCAGGCCACCGAGAAGTACAACGGCGCCAAGGAGAAGCAGGAGAAGCTCCAGAAGGAGATCTCCACCATCCAGGACAACGTCGCCGAGGGCCAGGAAGAGCTCAACGAGCTGCGCGACGGCCTCGGTTCGATGGCCAGCGCCCAGTACCGCTCGGGCGGCATCGACCCGTCGGTGCAGCTGTTCCTCTCCGCCGACCCGGACGACTACCTCGACAAGGCCTCCACGCTGGACGCGCTCAGCGCCCAGCAGGTCGACGCGCTCAAGGAGATCCAGGAGAAGCAGCGCGACCTGGCCCAGCAGCGCTCCGAGGCCTCCGAGAAGCTCAAGGACCTCTCCACCACCCGCACCGAGCTGGGCAAGAAGAAGAAGGAAGTCCAGGACAAGCTCTCCTCGGCGCAGAAGCTGCTCAACAGCCTCACCGCCGCCGAGAAGGCCGCCCTTCAGGAAGAGGAGGAGCGCTCCACCCGCAGCAGCGAGCGCGAGGCCCTCACCACCTCCACTGCCTCCGCCTCCGGCCGGGCCGGCGCCGCCTTCTCCGCCGCCCAGAGCGTCATAGGCACCCCGTACGTCTACGGCGCCACCGGCCCGTCCTCCTTCGACTGCTCCGGCCTGACCTCCTGGGCCTACGCCCAGGCCGGCGTCTCCATACCTCGGACCTCCGAGGCGCAGTCGCAGATCGGCACCCGCATCACCAGCCAGAGCGACCTCCAGGTCGGCGACCTGGTCTTCTTCTTCAACGACCTGCACCACGTCGGCCTCTACGCCGGCAACGGCCAGGTGCTGCACGCCCCGCGCACCGGCACCGTCGTCCGCTACGAGTCGATGAGCACCATCGGCGGCCCCTTCATGTGGGGCGTCCGCGTCTGACCTACGGTCGGGCAACCATCAACTCGACATGCCGCCCGAACGGGCGAATCCCGGCCCCGCGCTGTGACCCCACGCCCCGCCGCTGACCTGCGTCAGCGGCGGGGCGTCGTGTCGCGCCGGGGCCGAGGTCGTTGGTCGGCGGCCCGTCGCGGGGCTACTGTCTGCCGCGTTTCCCCGTCCGCCAGCGGAAGGAGTGCGGCTTCCCGTGGGGTCCCATCGCCGCCTTGCACCATCCGGGTTCGACCGGGGCGCCACCACCGTGGCCGGCCTCCTGTCCGCCGCCGCCGCGCTGCTGGGCGCCGCCGTACCGGCGTCCGCCGCGCCGCTCGACGACACCCGCGCCGAGGTAGACCGCCTGCACGAGGAGGCGGAGCGGGCGACCGAGGCGTACAACGAGGCCGAGGAGCGCACCGACGTCCTGCGTGAGCGCGTCGACGCCGCCCAGGAGCGCCTCGCCCGGCAGCAGAAGCACATCAACTCCATGCGGGACGCGCTCGGTTCGCTGGCCGGCGCCCAGTACCGCTCGGGCGGCATCGACCCCTCCCTCGCGCTGCTGCTCTCCGCCGACCCGGACGAATACCTCGACCGGGCCGCCGCCCTCGACCGGATCGGCGCCCACCAGGCCGGGGAACTGCACCGGCTTCAGAACGCCATGCGCCGCAACGCCCAGGACCGCGCCGAGGCCGGCCGGGACCTCGACCGGCTGGACAAGAGCCGCGCCGCCGTCGCCGTCCACAAGAAGACCGTCGAGCGCAAGCTCGCCGCCGCCCGGGAACTGCTCAACTCCCTGCCGGACGACGACCGCGACGCCCTCGGCCGGGCCTCCCGCTCCGACCGCTCCGGCCTGCCCGGCCTCTCCGGCGCCGACGCCCCCTCGGGCCGCGCGGCCGCCGCCCTCGCCGCCGCCCGCTCCGCCGTCGGCCGGCCCTACGTCTGGGGTGCCAACGGCCCCTCCGGCTTCGACTGCTCGGGTCTGACCCAGTGGTCGTACGCGCAGGCCGGGGTCGGTCTGCCGCGGACCTCGCAGGCGCAGGCCGGCGCCGGACAGCGGGTCTCCCTGGACCAGGCCCGCCCCGGCGACCTGGTCGCCTATCGGGGCGACGCCAGCCACATCGGGATGTACGCGGGCAACGGCCAGGTGATCCACGCCCCCTACCCCGGTGCCGCGGTGCGCTACGACCCGGTCGGCATGATGCCCGTCTCCGCGGTCACCCGTCCCTGACGCGCCGCTGACCCGTGCGGCCGGACCCCCGTACGATCGGGAACGTGGCTGGTCGCAGGCGGGTGACGGGGTCGTCGGTGGTGCTGCTGTGCCTGCTGCTCGTCGCCCTCGTGGCCTGTGGCGGCCGGAGCACGGCCGACCCCGCGCGGGCCGCGGTGCAGCGGGTGCTGGACCGGCGGTCGGCCGCCCTCCTCGACCGGGACGCCGCCGCGTTCGCCGCGACGGGCGTCCGCACCGGCTTCGACCGGCTGCGCGCCGTCCCGCTGGCCGCCTGGTCCTACCGGCTCGGGGAGCTGAAGCGCTCCGGCGCCACCGCGACGGCCGACGTCGAACTCCGCTACCGCCTCGCCGGATACGACGACGGCGCCGTGCGCGTCGCCCGCACCGTCCGCCTCGGCCGCGCGGACGGCACCTGGCGCGTCACCTCCGAACGGCCCGCGGACGGCTCCGGCCAGCAGCCCTGGGACCAGGGCACGGTCCGCGTCGTGAGCGGGGAGCACAGCCTGGTCCTCGGCGTCGGGCAGAGCACCGAGGCGCTGCGCGGCTACGCCTCGCTCGCCGACCGCGCGGTGCCGGCCGTCTCGGACACCTGGGACTCCGCGTGGGCGGGCCGGGTCGTGGTGGTGGTGCCCCGGTCCCTGGAGGGGATGGCGGGGCTGCTCGGCTCGCCCGCCTCCTCCTACCGGGGCATCGCGGCGGTCACCACCGGCGAGACGGGCGCCCCGGCCGACGCGCCCGCGGACCGCGTCGTCGTCAACCCGGACGCGTACGGGCTGCTCGGCGCGTTCGGCAAGCAGGTGGTGCTCACCCACGAGACCACCCACGTCGCCACCCGGGTCCACACCACCGCCGCCACCCCGCTGTGGCTGTCCGAGGGGTACGCCGACTGGGTCGGCTACCACGGCAGCGGGCGCACCCCCGCCGACACCGCGCCCGAGCTGGCCCGCGCCGTCGCGGACGGGGACGTTCCCGACGGCCTCCCCGCCGACGGGGACTTCGGCTTCACCGGCGACGCGGGCGAGCTGGCCCGCGCCTACGAGAGCGGCTGGATGGCCTGCCGCTTGATCGCGAGCCGCTGGGGCGAGGCCCGCCTTGACGCCTTCTACCGGGCCGTGGGCGCCCACGAGGAGCGGGACGGGGCGGTCGAGGACGCGATGGGAGAGGTACTGGGGACGACCCCGGAGGAGTTCACCCTGCGCTGGGCCGCGTACCTGCGCGCCGAACTGGGCTGAGCGCCGGGCCGGCGGGCGTCAGGAGGAGACCGATCTCTCGGGCGTACGGGCGGTCTGCGGCGGCACCGGCACGGTGGCCGGCCGCACCACCGTGTCCTGCCACAGCACCCGGGCCGCGGTGACCGTCGCCGCCACCAGCAGCCCGTTGCGCAGGAACATCAGCGTCACGCCGAGCGGGGTGCTCGCGACCACGTCGGCGAAGTACAGCGGGAACTCCAGCACCGTCACCAGGCTCGCCGCCAGCACCAGGGCGACGGGTACCCGCATCCGCCCGGCCCGGAAGCACTGGCAGAGCGCGCCGAGGCCGACCAGCCACACCAGGTACTGCGGGCTGATCACCCGGCTGGTCACCGTGAACATCAGCACCGCCACGAACGCGGCGTCCGCGGCCGTGTGCGCCTCGAACCGCGACGCCCGCAGCCGCCACAGCAGCAGCCAGCCGAACGCCATCCCGGTCAGGGTCAGCGCGGCCGTGCTCACCACGTCCACCCACGGGCCGAGGAACTCCACCGAGCCGTAGTTGAGCAGCACCTGCCCGTCCCAGCCGAAGCCCCGGGCGACGTGGAAGACCAGCGCGCCCAGCGACTCCACCTCCGTGCCCCGGTCCCGCTGGAACGTCAGGAAGGCGAACGCCCCCGGCATCGACAGCGCGAAGGTGGCCGCCAGCACGACGGCGGTGACGGCGCCCGCGGCCCAGGCGCTCCGCCGCCGGATGCCGAGCAGCACCAGCACCGGCCACACCTTCAGCATCGCGCCCAGCGCGGCCAGCATCCCCGCCACCCGCGGGTGCCGGGCGGCGGCGACCAGCGCGGCCACGGCGACGGCGGTGACCATCAGGTCGTAGCGGGCGTACACCGTCGGGCCGAGCAGCGGGACGCCCGCCACCCAGACCCAGGCGCCGCGCGTCGTCCCGCCCGGCCTGGTCCCCGCGCGCACCAGCAGGCAGAGCACCGCCAGGTCGGCGACGCAGACCAGCAGGAAGAACGCCGTCGCGTAGTCGAAGAAGGGGAGCAGGCCGGGGGAGAGGATCGCGAGCGCCGCGGCGGGCGGGTACTGCCAGGTGACGTCGTCCTGGGGAAACGTTCCGCCGCGCAGGACGTCGTACCAGCCCTGGTAGATCACCGACACGTCGCTGGTGACGTCCGGGCCCGGGAACACGTACACCTTCAGCACCCACAGCAGCAGCATCAGCCGGGTCGCGCTCCAGGCAAGCGGAAGCCAGGTCAGGGACCGTCCGGCGCTCGTCGTCTCCACGTGTTCCCTGCCCGCTCGTCCGCTGCCGTTCGACGTTTTCATGATGTCCCGAACGCCTGTGTGTCTGCCACACACGCGGCCGGGAGATGCTGTGAACGAGTGTTTCGATAAGGTCTGCGGCGATGCACAAGACCTTGATCGTGACGAACGACTTCCCGCCCCGCCCCGGCGGCATCCAGGCGTTCCTGCACAACATGGCGCTGCGGCTGGACCCCGAGCGGATCGTCGTCTACGCCTCCACCTGGAAGCGCGGCCGGGAGGGCGCCGAGGCCACCGCCGCCTTCGACGCCGAGCAGCCCTTCACCGTCGTACGGGACCGTACGACGATGCTGCTGCCGACGCCGGGCGCGACCCGGCGGGCCGTCGGGCTGCTGCGCGAACACGGCTGCTCCTCCGTCTGGTTCGGGGCGGCGGCACCCCTCGGCCTGATGGCTCCGGCGCTGCGCAAGGCGGGCGCCGAGCGGATCGTCGCCACCACCCACGGCCACGAGGCCGGCTGGGCACAGCTGCCCGCGGCCCGGCAGCTGCTGCGCCGGATCGGCGAGGCGACGGACACGATCACCTATCTGGGGGAGTACACGCGGTCGCGGATCGCCGGGGCGCTGACGCCGGCCGCCGCCGCGCGGATGGTGCAGCTGCCGCCGGGCGTCGACGAGAAGACCTTCCACCCGGCCAGCGGCGGGGACGAGGTCCGGGCGCGGCTCGGCCTGACCGACCGCCCCGTGATCGTGTGCGTCTCCCGGCTGGTGCCGCGCAAGGGCCAGGACACCCTGATCAGGGCCATGCCGCGGGTCCTGGCCGCCGAGCCCGACGCGGTCCTGCTGATCGTCGGCGGCGGCCCCTACGAGCAGGACCTGCACCGGCTGGCGGCGGAGACCGGCGTCGCCGCCTCCCTCCGCTTCACCGGCTCCGTGCCCTGGTCGGAGCTGCCCGCGCACTACGGCGCCGGCGACGTCTTCGCGATGCCGTGCCGCACCCGCCGCGGCGGCCTCGACGTCGAGGGCCTCGGCATCGTCTACCTGGAGGCGTCCGCGACCGGCCTGCCGGTGATCGCCGGCGACTCGGGCGGCGCGCCGGACGCCGTCCTGGACGGCGAGACCGGCTGGGTGGTCCGTGGCGACGACCCGGCCCAGACCGCCGACCGCGTGGTCACCCTCCTGGCCGACCCGGAACTACGCCGCAGCATGGGCGAACGGGGCAGGCAGTGGGTGGAGGAGAAATGGCGCTGGGACCAACTGGCCCAACACCTGAAAACGCTCCTGTAGCCCCGCGCCCCTTAAGAGGCGCGGGGCTGTGACATGCGCGGCTCCGCCGCAGGGGCGCGACGGGACACGCCCTTTAAGGGGCGCGGGGCTGTGACATGCGCGGCTCCGCCGCAGGGGCGCGACGGGACACGGCCTCTTAAGGGGCGCGGGGAACTGCGCGACAAGCCACGACGCACCCGCACCCGCCGACGACGCCCCCCGGCACCCCCGTAGGCGCCCTACTTGACGTAGATCGCCTCGATCTCGGCCGCGAAGTCCTCGACCACCGCGTGCCGCTTCAACTTCAACGACGGAGTCAGATGCCCCGAATCCTCGGTGAACTGCGCGTTCAGAACGCGGAACCGCCGAACGGACTCCGCCTTGGACACCGCCGCGTTCCCGTCGTCCACCGCCGACTGGATCGCGGCCAGCAGATCCGCGTCGGTGCGCAGCGAGGCGGGAGAGGACCCGGCGGGCTTGCCGTTCTCCTCGCACCAGCGCCCCAGGAACTCCTCGTCGAGCGTGATCAGCGCCCCCACGTACGGCCGCCCGTCGCCGACCACCATGCACTCGGCGACCAGCGCGTGCGCGCGGATACGGTCCTCGATCACGGCCGGCGCGACGTTCTTGCCGCCCGCCGTGACCAGGATCTCCTTCTTGCGCCCGGTGATCCGCAGATAGCCGTCCTCGTCGAGGGTGCCGATGTCCCCCGTGTGGAACCAGCCGTCGGCCAGCGCCTCGGCGGTCGCCTCCGGGTTGTTCCAGTACTCCTTGAACAGGTGCTCCCCGTGGAGCAGCACCTCCCCGTCGTCGGCGATGCGCACCACCGACCCCGGCAGCGGCTGCCCGACCGTGCCGATCTTCTGCCGGTCCCAGGGGTTGAAGGCGGTCGCCGCGCAGGACTCGGTGAGGCCGTACCCCTCCAGCACGGTGAAGCCGATGCCGCGGAAGAAGTGGCCGAGCCGCTCGCCGAGGGGCGCGCCGCCGGAGACGGCGTACTCGCCGCGGCCGCCGAGGACCGCGCGGAGCTTGCCGTAGACCAGCTTGTCGAAGACGCGGTGCTTGATCCGCAGGCCCAGGGACGGGCCCGAGGGGGTGTCCTGCGCCCTGCTGTACGCGATCGCCGTGTCGGCGGCCCTGTCGAAGATCTTGCCCTTGCCGTCGGCCTGCGCCTTGGCCCGCGCCGAGTTGTAGACCTTCTCGAAGACCCGGGGGACACCGAGGATCAGCGTCGGCCGGAAAGCGGCCAGCTCGTCGGTGAGGTTCTTGATGTCCGGCAGACAGCCCAGCTTGATCGGCGCGAGCATCGGCGCGACCTGGATCAGGCGCCCGAAGACGTGGGCGAGGGGGAGGAAGAGGAGGACGGAGCACTCGCCGGTGCGGAAGAGCGGACGCAGCCGCTCCACCACGTTGCCGCACTCGGCGAAGAAGCTGCGGTGGGTGAGCACGCAGCCCTTGGGACGGCCGGTGGTGCCGGAGGTGTAGACGATGGTCGCCGGGTCGTCGGCCTTGGCGACCGAACCCCGCTCCTCGACCGTCTCGTCGGTCACGCCCTGACCCAGCCGCCCCAGCTCCTCGACGGCCCCGGCCTCGATCTGCCAGACGTGCTTGAGGGCGGGCAGCCCCTCGCGGACCGACTCGACGGCGGCGGTGTGCGCGGCCGACTCCACGACGCACGCGGTGGCGCCGGAGTCGCCGAGGATCCACCGCACCTGCTCCGGCGAGCTGGTCTCGTACACCGGTACGGTGACCGCGCCCGCGCTCCAGATCGCGAAGTCGAGCAGGGTCCACTCGTAGCGGGTCCTGGACATCAGCGCGACCCGGTCGCCCGGCTGGACGCCCGAGGCGATGAGCCCCTTCGCGGCGGCGTGCACCTCGGCGAGGAACTCCCGGGCGGTCACGTCCTGCCAGCCGCCGCCCGCCTTGCGGGCGATGACGGCGACTTCGGGATGCTGCGCGGCGTTTCTGCGGACGATGTCGGTCAGATTGCCGTCCGCGGGGACCTCGTACAAAGCCGGAAGGCTGAACTCGCGCAAGACTGCTGCTCCTCATAGGGCGCCGGCGCCACGACGTTGTGTGATGCGACGGTGCGGTCCAAGGCTCGGGCGGGTGCTCGGGGGACCAGGAGGGTTCACCTGGCGGGGCCTTCGAGCACGACTGGACTGCCTGGACGTTACCCGCCGGTATGGCGTCTTCGACAGGGGGGCCCGGCGAGATGTTCGCTGCGTCACACAGCTGCTGTTCTCTTCGCGCACAGTAGTCGACGCGTCAACCGACCAGCCAGTAACCGCAGGTCCGGCCGCCACTGTTCACGAAGGGCGCCCTCCTCCTACCCTTGATCACCATGACTTCCACACCGGCCGGGAACCCGACGACGCGCGTCCACGTGGTCAGCGACGTGCACGGAAACGCCCGGGACCTGGCACGGGCAGGGGAGGGCGCGGACGCCCTGGTCTGCCTGGGCGACCTGATCCTCTTCCTCGACTACGCGGACCACTCGCGCGGCATCTTCCCCGACCTGTTCGGCGTCGAGAACGCGCACCGGATCGTCGAACTGCGCACCGCGCGGCGCTTCGCCGAGGCCAAGGAGTTCGGCACGCGGCTGTGGGCCGGCATCGCCGAGGACAAGGCGACGGTGATGGAGCAGGCGGTGCGCAAGCAGTACGCCGAGCTGTTCGCCGCGTTCCCCACCCCGACGTACGCCACCTACGGCAACGTCGACGTGCCGCCCCTGTGGCGGGAGTACGCCCGGCCGGGCACCACCGTCCTCGACGGCGAGCGGGTGGAGATCGGCGGCCGGGTCTTCGGCTTCGTCGGCGGCGGACTGCGCACCCCGATGCGCACGCCCTACGAGATCGGCGACGAGGAGTACGCCGCCAAGATCGAGGCCGTCGGCGAGGTGGACGTGCTCTGCACACACATCCCCCCGGAGGTGCCGGAACTGGTCTACGACACGGTGGCGCGGCGCTTCGAGCGGGGCAGCCGGGCCCTGCTGGCCGCGATCCGGCGCACCCGGCCCCGCTACGCGCTCTTCGGCCACGTCCACCAGCCGCTGGCGCCGCGGATGCGGATCGGGGCGACCGAGTGCGTCAACGTCGGCCACTTCGCGTCGACGGGCCAGCCCTGGGTGCTGGAGTGGTAGCTGCGCAGGTAGGTGGGGGTGACGGCGGTCCGGCCACCGCGCGGTAGCCTTCACGCTGCACGCACATGCGTACGCGCGTGCTGTCGACTTCACTGCCGGATTCACTGCCGGACCGCATCTGGAGGAGCCACGGCGATGGCGGAACACACCAGTTCGAGCATCACGATCGAGGCGGCACCGGCCGAGGTCATGGAGGTGATCGCCGACTTCGCCCGCTACCCGGACTGGACCGGTGAGGTGAAGGAGGCCGAGGTCCTCGAAACCGACCCGCGTGGCCGCGCCGAGCAGGTACGCCTCGTCATGGACGCGGGAGCGATCAAGGACGACCAGACCCTCGCCTACACCTGGGCCGGGGAGAACGAGGTCTCCTGGACGCTGGTGAAGTCCCAGATGCTGCGCTCCCTGGACGGTTCCTACCTGCTCACCCCGGCGGGCAAGGGCACGGAGGTCACCTACCGCCTCACCGTCGACGTCAAGATCCCGATGCTCGGCATGATCAAGCGCAAGGCCGAGAAGGTCATCATCGACCGCGCCCTGGCAGGCCTGAAGAAGCGAGTGGAATCAGGCCCCGCGCCCCTCTAGCCGCGCCCCGACAGGGGCGCGGGGAACTGCGCATACGTCCCGGGCAACGCCGAGCCCTCTTCCATCGGCCTCGCCGCACTCACCCTCGGCCGTGACCATCCCCGACCGCTGGTCACCCCCGGCCGGTGACCACCCCCGGCCGGTGACCACCCCCGACCGCTGGTCGCCCCCGGCCGGTGGCCGCCCACCACCCGGACGAAGCACGGCCCGCAGGGCAGCCAGAGGTACCGTTCACCCCTATGCGCACCATCCTGATCATGGGTCCGGGCGGCAGTGGCCGGACGACCGTCGCCGCCGCCACGGCGCTGACCGCCGCCCGCGCCGGCACCCGCACCCTGCTGCTGGGCACCGGCCCCGAGGACTCCCTCGGCACCGTGCTCGGGGTGGCCACCGGCCCCTCCCCGGTCACCGTCGAGGCGAACCTCACCGTCTGGCGGCCCGACCCCGACCGGGGCTTCCGGGACGGCCTCGCCTCCCTCCAGGACCGCGCCTCCTCCGCCCTCGACCTGCTGGGCGCCACCCGCCTCGACCCCGAGGAGCTCACCCCGCTGCCCGGCGCCGAGGAACTCGCCCTTCTCCGCGCTCTGCGCGACGCCGCCCTCGCCGAGGCCCACGACCTCCTCGTCGTCGACCTCCCGCCCGCCCCGCGCGCCCTCGCCCTGCTCGCCCTCCCCGAGGAACTCCGCCGCTACCTGCGCCGCCTGCTTCCCCCGGAGCGACAGGCCGCCCGCGCCCTGCGTCCCGTCCTCGGCCGCCTCGCCGGCATCCCCATGCCCACCGAGGCGCTCTACGAGACCACCGCCCGCTGGGACCTGGAACTCGCCGCCGCCGAAGCCGTGATCGCCGACCGGGACACCACCGTCCGGCTGGTCGCCGAACCCGGCCCGGCCGGCGCCGACGCGGTCCGTACCGCCGCCCTCGGCCTCGCCCTGTGCGGCCTCGCCGTGGACCTGGTGGCCGCCAACCGCGCGCTGCCCGAGGACGTCCCCGCCGACAGCTGGCTCGCCGGACTCGTCGCCCAGCAGCGCAAGGCCCTGGCGGAGTGGCAGGGGACGTACGACGTCCACCCCGTGCCGCACCTGGGGCGGGATCCGCGCGGCACCGACGACCTCCTCGCCCTGGCCGCCCCGGGCGCCCGCCCCGCCGCCGCCCCGCCGGAGTGGCCCGTCGCCGACACGCTCGCCACCGACGGCGTCCTGGTCTGGCACATCCCGCTGCCCGGCGCGGTCCGCGAGGACCTGGACCTGGTCCGGCGCGGCGACGAACTGGTGATCGCCGCCGGCCCGTTCCGCCGCGTCGTCCCCCTCCCGTCCGCCCTGCGCCGCTGCACCGTGGACGGTGCCGCCCTGCGCGAGGGCCGGCTGAGCGTACGGTTCACGCCCGACCCGCGGCTGTGGCCCGGCGGCCGCTGAACCGGCCCCCGCCGTTCGGGTAACGTCGTAGGGACGAACCGTAGTCAGGAGTGGGTCATGAGCGAAGAGCTCCCTCCGCCCGGCACCGACCGGGACGAGCCGGCCGGTACGGCGCGGGCGACCGACGACGACGCCTGGGCGACGGCGTGCGCCGAGGACCTGGAGGCGGAGAAGGCCCGCCGCCGCACCCGGTACGGACCGCCCCCGGGCTCCGCCGCCGAGGAACTGCGCCGCCTCGTCGACACCGTCACCGAGAAGCTCTCCGGCCTCCAGTCGCCGCTGCTCGGCCAGGTCGCGGGCCCGGCCGCCCAGCAGGTCGTCAAGCAGGTCGTCCAGCAGGCGAAGGCCGCCGTCGAACCGGTGCTCGAACGCAACCCCGACGTCTTCGACCACCTCGCGGCCGCGGGCAACGAACTGCTCGCCGCCTACCGGTCCGCCGTGCAGGGTCAGGAGAGCCGCTGGACCAGCGGCCGCACCGACACCCCCGAAACCGGCTCCGACGCCTCCCGCGACCCCCGCGACCAGGACGGACGCCGCGACGAAGGCGGCGAGGGCACCGGTTCCGGCCAGCGCATCGACCTGGACTGACGGCCCCCGCCGACAGGGCCTCGGGTACGGTTGGCCCTAGCGGGGCTCGACCGAAACTGAGGGATTCATGGGACTCACCATCGGCGTCGACATCGGCGGCACGAAGATCGCGGCCGGCGTGGTCGACGAGGAAGGCAACATCCTCTCGACCTTCAAGGTGCCGACGCCCACCACACCCGAGGCCATCGTGGACGCCATCGCCTCGGCCGTGGAGGGTGCGCGCGCGGGGCACGAGATCGTCGGCGTGGGCATCGGCGCCGCCGGCTACGTCAACCGCCAGCGCTCCGAGGTCTACTTCGCGCCGAACATCGACTGGCGCAACGAGCCGCTCAAGGAGAAGGTCGAGGCCCGCGTCGGCCTCCCGGTCGTCGTGGAGAACGACGCCAACGCCGCGGCCTGGGGCGAGTACAGGTTCGGGGCCGGCAAGGGCCACCGCAACGTCATCTGCATCACGCTCGGGACCGGCCTCGGCGGCGGCATCATCATCGGCAACAAGCTGCGCCGGGGCCACTTCGGCGTGGCCGCCGAGTTCGGCCACATCCGCATGGTGCCGGACGGCCTGCTCTGCGGCTGCGGCTCGCAGGGCTGCTGGGAGCAGTACGCCTCGGGCCGCGCCCTCGTGCGCTACGCCAAGCAGCGTGCCAACGCCACCCCCGAGCGCGCCGAGGTGCTCCTCTCGCTCGGCGACGGCACCCCCGACGGCGTCGAGGGCAAGCACATCTCCATGGCCGCCCGGCAGGGCGACCCGGTCGCCGTCGACTCCTACCGCGAGCTGGCCCGCTGGGCCGGTGCGGGCCTCGCCGACCTGGCCTCCCTGTTCGACCCGTCCGCGTTCATCGTCGGCGGCGGCCTCTCGGACGAGGGCGACCTGGTCCTCGACCCGATCCGCAAGTCCTACAAGCGCTGGCTGGTGGGCGCCCACTGGCGTCCGGTCGCCGACGTGATCGCGGCCCAGCTGGGCAACAAGGCGGGTCTGGTCGGCGCCGCCGACCTGGCCCGCGAGCCCGACCCGATCATGTAAGCGCCCTTGTCGGGAGCGCCCGGAAGGGGCGCGGGGAACAGCGCGACCGGCCACAACGAACCGGCAGTCGCCACCCCTCCTCGCGCCCCACCCCCCTGGGCGTACATTGATCACCATGCCGCAGTCCCCAGCCCTTCCCGCCTCACACACGGAACCCGACGGTTCCGCGACCGTCCGCGTCCTGAGCTACAACATCCGCTCGATGCGCGACGACACCGACGCCCTCGCCCGCGTCATCGGCGCCTGCGCCCCGGACCTGGTCCTCCTCCAGGAAGCCCCCCGCTTCTTCCGCTGGCGCAAGAAGCTCGCCCGCCTCGCGGCCGCGTCCGGCCAGGTGATCCTCTCCGGCGGCGGCACCGCCGCCGGCCCCGCGCTGCTGTGCTCCCTGCGCGCCACCGTCGAGCGCACCGAGGACGTCCTGCTCCCGCTCACTCCCGGTCTGCACCGCCGGGGCTTCGCCACCGCCGTCGTCCGCTTCGGCAGGGCCCGCGTCGGCGTCCTCAGCTGCCACCTGTCGTTGCAGAAGGACGAGCGGTACGAGCAGAGCGGCCTGCTCCTGGACCGGCTGGCCGGCCTCGGCACCGAGCACGCCATCGCCGGCGGCGACCTCAACGAACGCCCCGACGGCCCCGCGTTCCGGCGCATGGCCAAGGACCTCCAGGACTGCTGGGCCACCGCTCCCTGGGGCGGCGAGCACACCTCCACCCCCGGCGTCCCCCACCAGCGCATCGACGCGCTCTTCGCCACCCCCGGCGTCGAGGTGCTCGGCTGCGGCGTGCCGCTCGGGCTGCCCGGCGTACGGGAGAGCGACCTGAGGGCGGCCACGGACCACCTCCCGGTCCTGGCCGCCCTCAGGCTCCCCGCGGCATAGCCGCCGCGCTCAGACTCCCCGCGGCACGGTCGCCGAGTCTCCAGCTCCCCGCGGCACGGTCGCCCGGCTCAGACCACCGCGCCCCGGCCGGGGTCCTCGTCGTCCTCGTCGCCCGTCCGCATCCGCGTCACCAGCGTGACGAAGCCGCCGAGGAACCCGCCGATGCCGAGCGTGGTCAGCCACCAGGTCATCTCCCAGCCGAGCACCACGGCCAGCAGGAGCAGGAGGGGGCCGCCGAGCACGCCCAGCCAGGCGAACCTCGCGGTCGTGTCGCCCGTCGGCAGCGGCGGCGGCTCCGGCGGTACGAAGTGACCCTCGTCGTCCTCGCCGAGGTCGTCGTCGGACGGCTCGGCCAGGCTGTGGTCGCGGGGGCCGGCCGGGCCGACCCCGGGCGCGAAGGCGACGGAGCCGCCCAGCGGACGGTCCGGTGCCGGACCGTCGTCGGCCCGGCCCGTCCTCTCGTCGGGCTTCTCCGGCTTCTCGGCCGCCGTCTCGGGGGCCACGGAATCCGCGTCGTTGGTCACGGCCTCCCGCAGCGCCAAATCCTCGACCGACTTGAAGGGCTTGGCCCCCGGCGGGTCCGGCGGCTCCTCGCCGTACCCCGCGACGATCGCCGCCCACGCGGCCTCCTCGTCGAAGGGCACGCTCTGCTCCTGCTGCTCCTGCGGGGTGTCTCTCGCCAGGCCCTCGCGGGCCTCCCGCTCCGTGCGCTCCTCGCGCTCGTCGTACTCCTCGCGGTCCTCGCGGTCGGAGTCGTGCTCAGCCACCTGCGGCCGTCCCTTCCTTGCCGAGACCGGGCTCCGGCTCCTTGACGAGACCGGGGGCGAGCCGGGCCACGAAGGAGACGCTCTCCGTGAAGATCCGGTCCGCGTCGTGGTCCAACGTCGCCACGTGGTAGCTCTGTTCCAGCAGGACCTCCGTCACGTCCGTCGACGACACCCGGCCGATGATCCGCGCCGAGTCGGCCGGCGGCACGACGTGGTCCTGCGGGCTGCGCATCAGCAGCAACGGCTGGGTCACCTGCGGCAGTTCCCCGTCGACGACGCGGAAGAAGTCCCGCAGGGAGTACGCCGCGTGCAGCGGCACCTTGTCGTAGCCCAGCTCCGTGCTGGACGGCTTCGCTATGTCGCTGGCGATGCCGTTCGTGGTGCGCAGCAGATGGCGGAGGACCGGCAGCGCGTGCGGCGCGAGGCCGTGCATGCGGTTGGCCGGGTTGACGACCAGTACGCCGCTGACCGCGTCGCCGTGCCGCGCGGCCAGCCGCAGCGCCAGCGCGCCGCCCATGGAGAGCCCGGCGACGAACACGCGCGCGCAGCGCTCGCGCAGGGCGCGCAGCTCGCGGTCCACCTCCGCGTACCAGTCGGGCCAGCCGGTGAGCTGCATGTCCTCCCAGCGGGTGCCGTGTCCGGGCAGCAGCGGCAGCGCGACCGTCAGACCGTGGCCGGCGAGGTGCTGGGCCCAGGGGCGCAGCGACTGCGGGGAACCGGTGAAGCCGTGGCACAGAAGGACGCCGACGTCCCCGCCCTCGTGGCGGAACGGCTCGGCTCCGGGGAGGACCGGCACGGTGCGGACTCCTGTTCGTCGAGAGGGCTGACGTAGAGGGCTGGCGTGGAGGGCTGGCGTGGAGGGGGCGGAGCGGGTCGGCGCGGGGGCCCGGCACGCGGGTGCGGGTACTTCACCGTACGCGACCGCACGGACACCGACCAGGGCCGTAGGCCCCTTTGACGGTGGACCGGGATAGGGTCGGAGCGACACACACAGGAGGCACTCGGTTGTTGTACGGCGCGATGAAGGTCACCGTCGGCGGTTCGCTGAAGCTTGCCTTCCGACCCTGGGTGGAGGGGCTGGAACACATTCCGGCCGAGGGCCCCGCCATCCTGGCCAGCAACCACCTGTCGTTCTCCGACTCGTTCTTCCTGCCGGCCGTCCTCGACCGCAAGGTGACGTTCATCGCCAAGGCCGAGTACTTCAACACGCCGGGGGTCAAGGGACGGCTCACCGCTGCCTTCTTCAAGGGCGTCGGCCAGCTCCCGGTGGACCGCTCCGGCGCGCGCGGCGCGGGTGAGGCCGCCATCAAGAGCGGCATCGAGGTGCTGGAGCGCGGCGAGCTGTTCGGTATCTATCCCGAGGGCACCCGGTCGCCCGACGGCCGCCTGTACCGCGGCAAGCCGGGCGGCCTCGCGCGCGTGGCGCTCGCCACCGGCGCGCCCGTCCTCCCGGTGGCGATGATCGACACGGAGAAGATCCAGCCGCCCGGCAAGGTGATGCCCAAGCTCATGCGCCCCGGCATCCGCATCGGCCGGCCGCTGGACTTCACCCGGTACCAGGGCATGGAGCACGACCGCTTCGTGCTCCGCGCGGTGACCGACGAGGTCATGTACGAGATCATGAAGCTCTCCGGCCAGGAGTACGTCGACATGTACGCGACCGCCATGAAGCGGCAGCTCGCGGATGCGGCGAAGGCCGAGAAGGAGGCGGGCAAGGCGGCCAAGGCCGCGCTGGCCCGCGCCGAGAAGGAACAGGCCGAGAAAGAGCACGCGGAGCAGGCCGAGAAGGCCGAGAAGGAACGGGACGCCGGGTCCTGACGGGACGCGGGCCGGGGGGTGGGGGACATGGCCAGGCGCGAGCGCGTGATGCGGATGTCGGTCGAGCTGCCGCTGTGGCGTGCGCTCACCGCCTACCGCGTCCTCACGATGGTCTACGCGATCGGCCTCTTCGCCACCGCCTACGACGAGTTCGCCCGCCCCTGGCCGGCCGTCGGCTACTTCGCCGTCCTGGCCGCCTGGACCCTGCTCACGCTGCCCCGGGTGGCCAACGCCGCCGCCTGCACCAAGCGCTTCCTCGCCGCGGACCTCGTCGTCGCCCTCACCGGCATCCTGCTCACCCCGGTCGCCGACAGCGCCGAGCGCATCGAGGCCGGCGGCCCGACCCTGCCGTCGATATGGACCGCGGGTTCCGTGCTGGCCTTCGCCATCAAGGGCGGCTGGCGCTGGGCCGCCCTGGCCTCCACCCTCGTGGCCGTCGCCAACCTGGTCGAGCGCGGCACCGCCGCCCGCGACACCGTGCACAACGTCATCCTCGTCTGGGTCGCCTCCATCGCCATCGGCTACGTCGTCGAGGTCGCCCGCGCCTCCGAGCGCACCCTCGCCCGCGCGCTGGAGATCGAGGCGGCGACCCGGGAGCGGGAGCGGCTCGCCCGGGACATCCACGACAGCGTCCTGCAGGTGCTGGCGATGGTGCAGCGCCGCGGCGCCGTCATCGGCGGTGAGGCGGCCGAGCTGGGCCGGATGGCGGGCGAGCAGGAGGTGGCCCTGCGCACGCTGGTCTCCGGCGGGCTGGTCCCCGTCTCCCGGGTCTCCGAGGACGTCGCCGAGGGCGCCGTCGTCCGCGCGGTGGACGAACCGGAGAGCGATGACCCGGGCGCCCCCGTGGACCTGCGGGCGCTGCTCGCGCCGTGCGCCGGTTCCCGGGTGAGTCTCGCCGAGCCCGGCGCGCCCGTGGAGCTGGCACCGGCCGCCGCCCGTGAGGTCGCGGCGGCCGTCGGCGCGGCCCTGGACAACGTCCGCGCGCACGCCGGTGACGAGGCGCGCGCCTGGATCCTGGTCGAGGACGAGCCGGACGAGGTGATCGTCACCGTCCGCGACGACGGGCCGGGCATCCCCGAGGGACGGCTCGCCGAGGCCGAGGGTGAGGGGCGGCTGGGCGTGGCCCTGTCGATCCGGGGCCGGCTGCGCGACCTCGGCGGCTCCGCCGAGCTGATCTCGGTACCGGGCCAGGGCACGGAGGTCGAGCTGAAGGTACCGAAGAACACGCCCGGAACCGCCGTACCGGGCGGCCGCCCGGGGGAGCGCGGCAGCCGATGACCGGGGGAGCGCGGCGCCCGATGACGGTGGGAGCGCGGCGGCCGATGGCCGGGGAAGAACGGCAGACGACGACGGGGAAAGGCGGCAGACGATGACGGGGGAAGGCGGCAGGCGATGAGTGAGCGGCAGGGGTCCATCAAGGTCATGGTGGTCGACGACCACCCCATGTGGCGTGACGCGGTCGCCCGGGACCTGGCCGAGTCCGGGTTCGAGGTGGTCGCCACCGCGGGCGACGGCGACCAGGCCGTGCGCCGGGCCCGCGCGGCGGCCCCGGACGTCCTCGTCCTCGACCTCAACCTCCCCGGCAAGCCCGGCGTGCAGGTCTGCAAGGAGGTCGTCTCCACCGCGCCCGGCCTGCGCGTCCTGGTGCTGTCGGCCAGCGGCGAGCACGCCGACGTCCTGGAGGCGGTGAAGTCCGGCGCCACCGGCTACCTGCTGAAGTCGGCGTCCACGGAGGAACTCCAGGACGCGGTGCGCCGTACGGCGGCCGGCGACCCGGTCTTCACCCCGGGCCTGGCCGGACTGGTCCTCGGCGAGTACCGCCGCCTCGCCTCCGAACCGGCCCCCGCGCCCGACACCGGCGCGCCCGGCGCGCCCCGCCTCACCGACCGCGAGACGGAGGTGCTGCGCCTGGTCGCCAAGGGCCTGAGCTACAAGCAGATCGCCGAGCGCCTCGTCATCTCCCACCGCACGGTGCAGAACCACGTCCAGAACACCCTCGGCAAGCTCCAGCTGCACAACCGGGTGGAACTGGTGCGGTACGCGATAGAGCGGGGTCTGGACGACGAGTGACCCCGCGCGGCACAGTGGCCTGAACCGCCCGCCGTGACGAGGGAGTTGCGCGATGAGGGTCGGAGTACTGACCGGAGGCGGTGACTGCCCCGGCCTCAACGCCGTCATCAGGGCCGTCGTCCGCAAGGGTGTGCAGGAGTACGGCTACGAGTTCGTCGGCTTCAGGGACGGCTGGCGCGGTCCGCTGGACGGCGCCACCGTCCGCCTCGACATCCCCGCCGTGCGCGGCATCCTGCCCCGCGGCGGGACCGTCCTCGGCTCCTCGCGCACCAACCCGCTCCAGCGCGAGGACGGCATAGCCCGGATCAAGGAGAACCTCGACGCGCTCGGCGTCGACGCGCTCGTCACCATCGGCGGCGAGGACACCCTGGGTGTCGCCGGCCGTCTCGCCGACGAGCACGGCGTGCCCTGCGTCGGCGTCCCGAAGACCATAGACAACGACCTGTCGGCCACCGACTACACCTTCGGCTTCGACACGGCGGTCGGTATCGCCACCGAGGCCATCGACCGGCTGCACACCACCGCCGAGTCCCACATGCGGGTGCTGGTGGTGGAGGTGATGGGCCGGCACGCGGGCTGGATCGCCCTGCACTCGGGACTCGCGGGCGGCGCCAACGTCATCCTCATCCCCGAGCAGCGCTTCGACACCGAGCAGGTCTGCGCCTGGGTGACCTCCCGCTTCCGGGCCTCGTACGCGCCGATCGTGGTCGTCGCCGAGGGCGCGATGCCGAGGGACGGCGAGATGGTGCTCAAGGACCGGTCGCTGGACTCCTTCGGGCACGTACGGCTGTCCGGGGTGGGGGAGTGGCTGGCGCACGAGATCGAGAAGCGGACCGGGAAGGAGGCCCGCACCACCGTCCTCGGCCACGTGCAGCGCGGCGGCACGCCGAGCGCCTTCGACCGCTGGCTCGCCACCCGCTTCGGGCTGCACGCCATCGACTGCGTCCGCGACGGCGACTTCGGCGTCATGGTCGCGCTGCGCGGCACGGACATCGTCCGGGTCCCCATCGCCGAGGCGACGGCCCGCCTGAAGACCGTCGACCCGAGGCTCTACGAGGAGGTCGGGGTGTTCTTCGGCTGACCGGCGCCGCGCGGCGGGGCGCCGTATATTCGGCCCGTAGCCGAGCGGAACGGGAGTGGTGGCCGTGGAGATCCTCGCCTTCGGTGTCCAGGCGGACGAGAAGCCCCTGATCGAGCGGGCCTTCGCGGGCCACGGGGACCTCCGCTGCCTGGACGTCTTCCTCACCGCGGACACCGCCCCCATCGCCGCCGGCCACGAGACCGTCTCCACCTCCGTCAACGCCGACCTCGGCGCGGAGGTGCTGGAGATCCTCGCCGCGGGCGGCACCCGGATGGTGGCCCAGCGCTCCACCGGTTTCAACAACATCGACCTGGCCACGGCCGAGCGGCTCGGCATCACCGTCGCCCGGGTCTCGTACTACTCGCCGTACTCGGTCGCGGAGTTCGCCTGGACGCTCGCCATGGCCGTCAACCGGCGGGTCGTGCGCGCCTCCACCCGCACCCGAGACTTCGACTTCCGCCTCGACGGCCTCATGGGCCGCGACATGCACGGCCGCACCGCGGGCGTCCTCGGCACCGGCAAGATCGGCGAGGCGTTCGCCCGGATCGCCCACGGTTTCGGCATGAACCTGCTCGGCTGGGACGTCGCCGAGAACCCCGCCTGCGTCGGTCTCGGCATGCGCTACGTCGCCAAGGACGAGCTGCTCGCCGAGTCCGACCTGGTCACCCTGCACGTTCCGCTGCTGCCCGAGACCCAGCACCTGATCGACGCGGCCGCCCTGAAGTCGATGCGGAACGACGCGATCCTGGTCAACTCCAGCCGCGGCGGCCTCGTCGACACCGCCGCGCTGGTCGGTGAGTTGCGCGCGGGCCGCTTCACGGGCGTCGGCCTGGACGTGTACGAGGCGGAGGCGGGCCTGTTCTTCCTCGACAAGTCCCTGGAGGCCATCGCCGACGACACCCTGGCCCGCCTCGTCACCTTCCCCAACGTCCTGGTCACCTCGCACCAGGCGTACTACACCCAGGACGCCGTCGGGCAGATCGTCGACGCCACCGTGCGCAACGTCCTGGACTACCGGGCCGGCCGCCGCTCCGAGAACGTGCTCGTGCCGCGCGCCTGACCGGCCAGCTCCCGCACGATCGCCGCGCCGTTCAGCGTCAGCACCGACTCCGGGTGGAACTGCACGGACGCGAAGCCGGGGCCCCGCAGCGCGTGCACCTCGCCGTCGGCGGACCGGCTGACCTCGATGCCGTGCGCGGTCAGCTCCTCGTACGTCTCGTCGTCGCACGCCGCCACGAAACTGTTGTAGAAGCCGACGGTCTCCCGCCGCCCGAACAGGTCGATCTCCGTCTGCGCCCCCTGGTACGGGACCTCCTTGCGGACGATGTCCAGGCCCAGCTCCGCCGCGATCAGCTCGTGACCGAGGCAGACGCCGAGGACGCCGTACCGGTGGTCGCGGACCACGTCGGCGGTCAGGTCGCGCAGGAAGCGCATCTTCGGATCGGCCAGGTCGGCGGGGTCGCCCGGCCCCGGACCCAGCACCAGCGGGCCCTCGTGCGCGAGCGCCGCCGCCCGCAGCCCCGGTTCGTCGTACCGGCGCACCGACACCTCCGCCCCGCCCGAGCGCAGCACGTGCGCGAGCATCGCCGTGAAGGTGTCCTCCCCGTCGACGACCAGGGCGTGCCCGGCCGGCTCCGCGGAGCGCTCCTGCATCCGCAGCCAGAACGGCGCCAGCGACGCGCGGCGCCCGTCCAGCGCGGCCCGCACCCGCGGGTCGTCGGCCAGCCGCGGCCGGTCCGCCTCCGCACGGGGCCTGCCCGGCCGAACGCCCAGCGCCGCGAGGACGCCCGACGCCTTGGCGTGGGTCTCGGCGACCTCGCCCGCCGGGTCCGAGCCGCGCACCAGGGTGGCGCCGACCGGCACCCGCAGCCGCCCGGCCGCGTCGATGTCGGCGGTGCGGATCAGGATGGGGGAGTCCAGGGTCTGCGCGCCGCCGGAGTCCCGGCCGATCAGCGCGAGCGCCCCGGCGTAGTAGCCGCGCCCGCCGCTCTCGTGCCGCTCGATCACCCGGCAGGCGTTCTGCACGGGGGAGCCGGTCACGGTCGCCGCGAACATCGTCTCCCGCAGCACCTCGCGCACGTCCAGCGAGGACTTCCCGCGCAGCTCGTACTCGGTGTGCGCGAGGTGCGCCATCTCCTTGAGCCGGGGCCCGACGACGACGCCGCCCATGTCGCCGACGGTGCACATCATCTTCAGTTCCTCGTCGACGACCATCGACAGCTCCTCGATCTCCTTGCCGTCGGCGAGGAAACCGAGCAGGTGTTCGGGGGTGGGTCCGTCGGCGGGATAGCGGTACGTGCCACTGATCGGGTTCATGACCACCGTGCCGCCGGTCATCCGCACGTGCACCTCAGGACTGGCGCCGACCAGCGTGCGGTCCCCGGTGTGCACCACGAACGTCCAGTACGCGCCCCGCTCGCCCTCCAGGAGGCGCCGGAACAGCGCCAGCGCGTCGGCCGCCGAGAAACCGGGGATCGCGCCCTGGAACGTACGCCGGATGACGAAGTTGGCGCCCTCGCCCCGGCCGATCTCCTCGTCGAGGACCCGGCCGACGATCCCCGCGTATTCCTCGTCGTCGACGTCGAACGCGCCGTCCTCGACCCGGACGCCGTGCCCGGGGAGCTGCTCAAGAGCGGTGGCGAGCGGGAGGACGTACCGCTCCTCGGGGGTCAGCGCCAGCAGCGGCGTGCCGTCGTCGCGGACGTCGAAACCGCGTTCGCGGATCTGGCGGAAGGGGACGAGCGCCAGGCACTCGTCGGGCAGGGCGGCGAGCCGGTCGTGCTCCGTCACCGGGCCGAGCAGCAGCTCCACCGTGTCCTGGGGGTGGCCCGGGGTGCGCCGGTGCAGCAGCGCGAACGGGCGGGGATCGGCGGGCAGGTCTCGCAGGTCCATCGGTCGTGCTCCCTCTGTGGAGGAGAGACGGACCCGGAGCCGGAAAACACCGAAGGCCGCCTCTCGGGCGGCCTTCGCGAAGTCTTGGTGCGCGCGATTCAGTGGGCCGCCGGAGGAGCGGTCCACCACCAGTTCTGGGTCGAATGCGCGAACATGAGCGGCACCCTACCGCACGTCCGTGCCGTGTAGCGGGCGTCTCATTTTCTGGGCACCGTCCGGGAGCCCCCGACCGCACCCCGTAGTGTTGGGTCCGTGACCGTGAACGCTAAGACCAGCGCGAGCGCTGGCAACACCTGGCGAGACCTGCCCGCGGCGCAGCAGCCCGAGTACCCCGACCCCGAGGCTCTGCGCGCAGTGATCGCGGACCTGGAGTCGTATCCGCCGCTCGTCTTCGCGGGCGAGTGCGATCAGCTGCGCGCCCGGATGGCGGCCGTCGCCCAGGGGGAGGCGTTCCTTCTCCAGGGCGGCGACTGCGCCGAGGCGTTCGACGCGGTGTCGGCCGATCACATCCGCAACAAGCTGAAGACGCTGCTGCAGATG